>NZ_JAIWYM010000109.1:0-344 GCF_020515595.1 Pseudomonas sp. MWU16-30323 | reverse complement strand
ATGTGAAATCAAAAGCTAAAGCGGGCACGGTCAAATGTGGGAGCTGGCTTGCCTGCGATGGCATCAACTGGGTGTACCTGATGCACCGAGTTGTCTGCATCGCAGGCAAGCCAGCTCCCACAAAAAAACAGCGCCACCCCCGCCCGTAGCAGCTGTCGAGCGCCAGCGAGGCTGCGTGCCTTTGATCTTGATCTGCTTTTGATCTTGATCTGCGGGCCCCGTCAACCACGATGGCCGCAAGTAGGCACGGTGGAGCGGGTAAACCGGCAGGACGCCGGTTTAGCCGCGCCGGGCCATGGATGGCCCGGCGCGGCGGCCCGCGGAGGCGTGCCGGAGTGCGGGCA
>NZ_JAIWYM010000108.1:0-313 GCF_020515595.1 Pseudomonas sp. MWU16-30323 | reverse complement strand
CTCGCACGACCTGCAGGAACGCTTCGTCCACGACCCGGCGGGCAACCTGCTGATGCAAGACCGCGTCGGGCCCAGCGTCGTCAAAGGCAACCGCTTGTTGATGCAAGGTGACCGCCATTACGACTACGACGCCTTCGGCAATCTCCTGCGCGAACGTCGGGGCAGGGCCCAGCAGTTAGTCACCGAATACCGCTACGACTGCCAGCACCGACTGATCAGCATCACCCAGCCGGACGGTACCGAGGCCGCATATCGCTACGACCCGTTTGGACGACGGATCGCCAAAACTTTAAAAGGCCAGACCACCGAGTTT
>NZ_JAIWYM010000107.1:0-313 GCF_020515595.1 Pseudomonas sp. MWU16-30323 | reverse complement strand
GAACTCGGTGGTCTGGCCTTTTAAGGTTTTGGCGATCCGTCGTCCAAAGGGGTCGTAGCGATATGCGGCCTCGGTACCGTCAGGCTGGGTGACGCTGATCAGTCGGTGCTGGCAGTCGTAGCGGTATTCGGTAACCAACTGCTGCGCCCGGCCTCGACGTTCGCGCAGGAGATTGCCGAAGGCGTCGTAGTCGTAATGACGGTCGCCTTGCATCAAGAGCCGGTTGCCTTTGACGATGCTAGGGCCGACGCGGTCTTGCATCAGCAGGTTGCCCGCCGGGTCGTGGACGAAGCGTTCCTGCAGGTCGTGCGAA
>NZ_JAIWYM010000106.1:0-322 GCF_020515595.1 Pseudomonas sp. MWU16-30323 | reverse complement strand
GGGTTGGCAACGATTACGCAGCGAGTATCGCTACGATCCGCTCGGAAGACGCATCGGCAAACGGGTGTACCGCAACGAGAGCGAACAGGCGCAGAGCGATGTGCAGTTTGTATGGCAGGGGTTGCGACTGTTGCAGGAGGTGGAACATGGGTTCGGCAGCCTGTACGTGTATGCCGATCCCAACAGCTACGAACCGCTGGCGAGGATCGATGGCAAGCCGGGCAACGAAGATATTTTCTACTTCCACACCAACCTCGCTGGATTGCCGGAACAGCTCACCGACGAGGCCGGGCTCAGCGTTTGGCACAGCGAGTACGAGGGT
>NZ_JAIWYM010000105.1:0-324 GCF_020515595.1 Pseudomonas sp. MWU16-30323 | reverse complement strand
CAGTCAGATCAAAAGCAAAAGCACAGCGGCCTCCCGGCCGGCTTGAGTGTTAAAAGCATAAGCAAAGACCAGAGCGAAAACAGATCTGCTTTTCTGTGGGAGCGGGCTTGCTCGCGAAAAACCTGAGGTCGCCGCGTTCATCCAGAATGCCCGCGTCATCGTTAACGACCTTCGCGAGCAAGCCCGCTCCCACATTTTGGACCGTGCCCGCTTTAGATTTTGATCTGGCTTTTAACACTCAAGCCGGCCGGTAGGCCGCTGTGCTCTTGCTTTTGATCTTGATCTTGGGCGCCCCGTTAAACCACGCTGGCCGAACGCAGGCTT
>NZ_JAIWYM010000104.1:0-329 GCF_020515595.1 Pseudomonas sp. MWU16-30323 | reverse complement strand
TAGGTCGTCGGCGCATCGTCCCCGGGAAACAGCGCAATCAACCGACCGGCTTCGTCGTACTGATACGCCGTCACCGCCCCCAGCGGATCCTGCTCGACCGTCAGCCGGCCTTTGTCATCGTAGGATTTGAAGTGCTGCGCACCGTCCGGATCGATCCGCTGCACCAGCCGTGCGCGCTGGTCGTGGACGTAGACTTCCTGGCTGCCATCGGCGTTGTGCACGGTGACCGTGCCGTTGTCGTCCCACACATACCGCGTGTCCATCTGGGAAAAACTGGCCCAGTGCCGGACGCACCTTGCAGCCTTGCCGGACCGTTCCCACTCCCAGAA
>NZ_JAIWYM010000103.1:0-344 GCF_020515595.1 Pseudomonas sp. MWU16-30323 | reverse complement strand
CTGATCCAATGTCTGATCTCCGGCCTCAAGGGCAAATACGGCGCCCATGCCAAAGGCGATGACGAAATACAGAAGATCATCAACCAACTGCACGGCCTGTTGCGCCCGCTGCGCGGCGAGACACCCAAACGCCTGACTGATCCACTGAAAAATGTCGCGCCGCGCAATTACCGGATCAAACGTGCCTGGCCGTTGTGGACACCGTGGGCACTGGCCGCCGTCGTACTGGTCACCGCGTACTCGATCTACAACCTGCGTTTGAACGCCATCACGCGAGAGGTACTGACCTCACTGGACAAAATCCTCAAGCTATAACCCCTGCGCGAAAACCATCAGGAGGTCTT
>NZ_JAIWYM010000102.1:0-332 GCF_020515595.1 Pseudomonas sp. MWU16-30323 | reverse complement strand
TCCGGATTGTAGTAGCGATGACGGTTGTAGTGCAGCCCGCTTTCCGGGTCGAAGTATTGGCCCTGGAAGCGCAGCGGGCTGGTAATGGTGTTGACGTCCAGCTTCGCGATTTGGCCGTAGGCGCGGTAGTGCGCGGACCAGACGATTTCGCCGTCGGGCGCGGTGAGTTCTTGTGGGGTGCCCAGGTGGTCGAGTTGGTAGTAGAAGGATTTTACGTCTTCCGGGCCGTAGCCTTTGAGCAGCGCTAACGGGCGAAAACTGTTGGGTTCGTAGAGGTAGCTCTGATGGTGATCGGCGCTGTGTTCGGCGATCAGCGTGTCGCCTTGCCAGAA
>NZ_JAIWYM010000101.1:0-343 GCF_020515595.1 Pseudomonas sp. MWU16-30323 | reverse complement strand
CGGCTGATCTGGAACGAGCGTGGCCAGCTCATTGAGGAGAAGCTGGCGAATGGCGGTGTACGGCGTTATCGCTATGACGACCTGGGGCGGCAGGTTGCTTGCGAGGATGAGCATGGCGCGCTGACTCAGTATCAGTGGGACGCGGTAGGTCGCTTGCTGAAGGTGATTCAGCCGGGCGGCGCCACTCGCGAATTCAGCTACAACCCTTACGGAAAAATCACTGCCGAGCGCGATGAACTGGGCCGGGTTACGCGCTATGAGTATGCCGATGGTTTGCACCTGATCAGCCGCCGGATTAATCCGGACGGCACGCAGCTCAAATACCGTTATGACAATGTTCGGC
>NZ_JAIWYM010000100.1:0-344 GCF_020515595.1 Pseudomonas sp. MWU16-30323 | reverse complement strand
CGGAGCGGGAGGCGGAGTTGTAGCGATATTTGATCAAAACAACTCACTACGAGGAGGTGCTGACATTGAAGTTGAGGGCGATTTGACGATCAAGAAGGACTATTACCCTTGGTTGAGTGAGGCGTTTCTTGGGGGGTATCGAAAACGGATCAGTCTGACAGGTGAAGGCGACATCTATCTCACCTATCAAGCATTGCAAGCCCGACGCGTGTACTTCGAACCTGTCCTGCATTCTGATTTTATAGCGACTTCACAGGGAAGCAGGGTCCATAAAGTGGGTAGTTACATAACGTTCACCTACCCCGATGGCAGCACTTCAGCCGATGGCCGCTCCAAACCCGACT
>NZ_JAIWYM010000010.1:0-210003 GCF_020515595.1 Pseudomonas sp. MWU16-30323 | reverse complement strand
CACTATGGAATGGGGTTTGTGTGGGAGCTGGCTTGCCTGCGATGGCGGTGGTGAATTCAACATCGCTATCGCAGGCAAGCCAGCTCCCACATGTTGATCCCATTGCAATCCGGGACCGGGGTCAGACCTGCAGGTAATCCAGGATACCTTCGGCGGCGTTGCGGCCTTCGAAGATGGCCGTCACTACCAGGTCAGACCCGCGCACCATATCGCCACCGGCGAAGATTTTCGGGTTGCTGGTCTGGTGTTTGTACTGGCCTTGTTCCGGGGCTACAACGCGGCCCTGGCTGTCGGTCTGGATCGTGAACTGCTCGAACCACGGCGCCGGGCTTGGGCGGAAACCGAAGGCGATGACCACGGCGTCTGCCGGGATGATCTCTTCGGAACCCGGGATCGGCTCCGGGCTGCGACGGCCACGGGCGTCCGGTTCGCCGAGACGGGTCTCGACCACTTTCACGCCTTCGACACGGTCTTCACCGACGATAGCGATCGGCTGGCGGTTGTAGAGGAATTTCACGCCTTCTTCCTTGGCGTTCTTCACCTCTTTGCGCGAGCCCGGCATGTTGGCTTCGTCACGACGGTAGGCACAGGTCACCGACTTGGCGCCCTGGCGAATCGAAGTACGGTTGCAGTCCATCGCGGTGTCACCACCGCCCAGCACCACGACCTTCTTGCCTTTCATGTCGACGAAATCTTCCGGCGACTTTTCAAAGCCCAGGTTGCGGTTGACGTTGGCGATCAGGAAGTCCAAGGCGTCGTACACACCCGGCAGGTCCTCACCGGCAAAGCCGCCCTTCATGTAGGTGTAGGTGCCCATGCCCATGAACACGGCATCGTATTCTTCGAGCAGTTGCTCCATGGTCACGTCCTTGCCGATTTCGGTATTGAGGCGGAACTCGATACCCATGCCGGTGAAGACTTCGCGACGATGGCTCAGTACGGTTTTTTCCAGCTTGAACTCGGGGATGCCGAAGGTCAGCAGGCCGCCGATTTCCGGGTTCTTGTCGAACACCACCGGGGTCACGCCGCCACGCACCAGCACGTCGGCACAGCCCAGGCCCGCCGGGCCCGCGCCGATGATCGCGACGCGCTTGCCGGTCGGCTTGACCTTGGACATGTCCGGGCGCCAGCCCATCGCGAACGCGGTGTCGGTGATGTACTTCTCCACCGAACCAATGGTCACCGCGCCGAAGCCGTCGTTGAGGGTGCAGGCACCCTCGCACAGACGATCCTGCGGGCACACCCGGCCGCACACTTCCGGCAAGGTGTTGGTCTGGTGCGACAGCTCGGCGGCGGCGAGGATGTTGCCCTCGGCCACCAGCTTCAGCCAGTTCGGAATGAAGTTGTGCACCGGGCACTTCCATTCGCAATACGGGTTACCGCAACCCAGGCAGCGGTGGGCCTGGTCGGCCGAGTGCTGGGGTTTGAAGGGTTCGTAGATTTCCACGAACTCTTTCTTGCGTTGACGCAACAGTTTCTTCTTCGGATCTTTGCGCCCGACATCGATGAACTGGAAGTCGTTATTCAGACGTTCAGCCATGTTAAAACCTCATCAAACTCTTCAGGCGCATATCACTGCGGGTTGGCACGGATGCTGGAAAGCAACGATTTCAGGTTGGCCGCCTTGGGCTTGACCAGCCAGAAACGACGCAGGTAGTCATCAAGGTTTTCAGCGAGGTTACGACCCCATTCGCTGTTGGTTTCCTCGACGTATTCGTCCAGCACATGCTGCAAGTGGTTGCGATAGGATTCCATCGCTTCGCCGCTGATCCGCTGGATCTCCACCAACTCGTGGTTCACCTTGTCGACGAAGGTGTTGTCCTGGTCCAGCACGTAGGCGAAACCGCCGGTCATGCCCGAACCGAAGTTGTAGCCGGTCTTGCCCAGCACCGCGACAAAACCACCGGTCATGTATTCGCAGCAGTGATCGCCGGTACCTTCAACCACGGTGTGGGCACCGGAGTTACGCACCGCGAACCGCTCACCGGCCGTGCCGGCTGCAAACAGCTTGCCGCCGGTTGCGCCGTACAGGCAGGTGTTGCCGATGATGGCACTGTCTTGAGTCTTGTAGACGCTGCCGACTGGCGGAACGATCACCAGCTTGCCGCCGGTCATGCCCTTGCCCACGTAGTCGTTGGCGTCGCCTTCGAGGTACATGTTCAGGCCACCGGCGTTCCACACGCCGAAGCTCTGGCCAGCGGTGCCCTTGAAGCGGAAGGTGATCGGCGCCTTGGCCATGCCCTGGTTGCCGTGCTTGCGCGCGATTTCGCCGGAGATGCGTGCGCCGATGGAACGGTCGCAGTTGCAGATATCCAGGGCGAATTCGCCGCCGCTTGCGTCGTTGATCGACGAAGTGGCCATCTCGACCATCTTCTCGGCCAGCAGGCCCTTGTCGAACGGCGGGTTGCGGTCAACCTGGCAGAACTGTGGCTTGTCGGCCGGGATGTGATCGCTGCCCAACAGCGGCGTCAGGTCCAGGTGCTGTTGCTTGGCGGTCTGGCCTTCGAGGATGTCCAGCAGGTCGGTACGGCCGATCAGCTCTTCCAGGGAACGCACGCCCAGCTTGGCCAGCCACTCACGGGTTTCTTCGGCGACGTAGGTGAAGAAATTCACCACCATGTCGACGGTACCGATGTAGTGGTCCTTGCGCAGCTTCTCGTTCTGGGTCGCCACGCCGGTGGCGCAGTTGTTCAGGTGGCAGATGCGCAGGTATTTGCAGCCCAGGGCGATCATCGGCGCGGTGCCGAAGCCGAAGCTTTCGGCGCCGAGGATCGCGGCCTTGATCACGTCGAGGCCGGTTTTCAGGCCACCGTCGGTCTGCACCCGGACTTTGCCGCGCAGGTCGTTGCCGCGCAGGGTCTGGTGCGTTTCAGCCAGGCCCAGTTCCCAAGGCGCACCGGCGTACTTGATGGAGGTCAGCGGCGAAGCGCCAGTGCCGCCGTCGTAGCCGGAGATGGTGATCAGGTCGGCATAGGCCTTGGCCACACCGGCAGCGATGGTGCCCACGCCGGCTTCTGCGACCAGTTTCACCGAGACCAGGGCCTGCGGGTTGACTTGTTTCAGGTCGAAAATCAGCTGCGACAAATCCTCAATGGAGTAGATGTCGTGGTGCGGCGGCGGCGAAATCAGGGTCACGCCCGGCACTGCATAACGCAGCTTGGCGATCAGGCCGTTGACCTTGCCGCCTGGCAGTTGCCCGCCTTCACCCGGTTTGGCGCCCTGGGCGACCTTGATCTGCAGCACTTCGGCGTTGACCAGGTATTCCGGAGTTACACCAAAACGGCCAGTAGCGACCTGCTTGATTTTCGAGCTCTTGATGGTGCCGTAGCGTGCCGGGTCTTCACCGCCTTCGCCGGAGTTGGAACGCGCACCCAGGCGGTTCATGGCTTCGGCCAGGGCTTCGTGAGCCTCAGGCGACAAGGCGCCCAGGGAAATACCGGCGGAGTCGAAACGTTTGAGGATCGATTCCAGTGGTTCGATCTCGCTGATGGCCAGCGGCGTGTCCAGGGTCTTCACCTTGAACAGGTCGCGGATCATCGACACCGGGCGGTTATCCACCAGCGCGGTGTATTCCTTGAACTTGGCGTAGTCGCCCTGCTGCACGGCAGCTTGCAGGGTGTTGACCACGTCCGGGTTGTAGGCGTGGTATTCGCCACCGTGGACGAACTTCAGCAGGCCACCTTGCTGGATCGGCTTGCGCGCGCTCCAGGCTTCGGCCGCCAGGGCTTTCTGCTCGGCTTCGATGTCGACGAAACGTGCGCCCTTGATGCGGCTCGGCACGCCCCGGAAGCTCATGTCGCAGACTTCTTCCGACAGGCCGATGGCTTCGAACAGCTGCGCGCCACGGTACGACGTGACGGTGGAGATGCCCATCTTCGACAGGATCTTCAGCAGGCCCTTGGTGATGCCTTTACGGTAGTTCTTGAACACCTCATAGAGGTCGCCCAGGACTTCACCTGTACGGATCAGGTCGCCGAGTACTTCGTACGCGAGGAACGGGTACACCGCCGAAGCGCCGAAGCCGATCAACACCGCGAAGTGATGCGGGTCGCGGGCAGTGGCGGTTTCAACCAGGATGTTGGAGTCGCAACGCAGGCCCTTTTCGGTCAGGCGGTGGTGCACCGCGCCAGTAGCCAGGGAGGCGTGGATCGGCAGCTTGCCCGGGGCGATATGACGGTCGGTCAGCACGATCTGGGTACGGCCGGCGCGCACGGCTTCTTCAGCCTGATCGGCGACGTTACGCACCGCGGCCTCAAGGCCGAGGCTCTCGTCGTAGTTCAGGTCGATGATCTGCCGGTCGAAGCCCGGGCGATCCAGGGTCATCAACGAACGCCACTTGGCCGGGGAAATCACAGGCGAACTGAGGATCACGCGGGAGGCGTGCTCAGGCGATTCCTGGAAGATGTTGCGCTCGGCACCGAGGCACACTTCCAGGGACATCACGATGGCTTCACGCAGCGGGTCGATCGGCGGGTTGGTCACCTGGGCGAACTGCTGGCGGAAATAGTCGTACGGCGTGCGCACGCGCTGGGACAGCACGGCCATTGGCGTGTCATCGCCCATGGAGCCGACGGCCTCATAGCCTTGCTCGCCCAACGGGCGCAGCACCTGGTCACGCTCTTCGAAGGTGACCTGGTACATCTTCATGTACTGCTTGAGCTGGTCGACGTCGTAGAAAGCCGAGCCGTGGTCGTTGTCTTCCATGGTCGCCTGGATGCGCAGGGCATTCTTGCGCAGCCATTGCTTGTACGGATGACGGGACTTCAAGCGGTTGTCGATGGCATCGGTGTCGAGGATCTGACCGGTTTCGGTGTCCACGGCGAGGATCTGGCCCGGGCCAACGCGGCCCTTGGCGATCACGTCTTCCGGCTTGTAGTTCCACACGCCGATTTCCGACGCCAGGGTGATGAAGCCGTTGGTGGTGGTCACCCAACGCGCCGGGCGCAGGCCGTTACGGTCGAGCAGGCACACGGCGTAGCGACCGTCGGTCATTACCACGCCGGCCGGGCCGTCCCACGGCTCCATGTGCATCGAGTTGTACTCATAGAACGCCCGCAGGTCGGGGTCCATGGTCTCGACGTTCTGCCACGCTGGCGGAATGATCATGCGCACGCCACGGAACAGGTCGATGCCGCCGGTGACCATCAGTTCGAGCATGTTGTCCATGCTGGACGAGTCGGAACCCACGCGGTTGACCAGCGGGCCAAGCTCTTCCAGGTCCATCAGGTCGTTGGCGAACTTGGTACGACGGGCCACGGCCCAGTTGCGGTTGCCGGTGATGGTGTTGATCTCGCCGTTGTGGGCGAGGAAGCGGAATGGCTGGGCCAGCGGCCATTTCGGCAGGGTGTTGGTGGAGAAGCGCTGGTGGAACACGCAGATTGCGGTTTGCAGGCGCTCATCGCTCAGGTCTGGATAGAAGGCGGTCAAGTCCGCCGGCATCATCAGGCCTTTATAAATGATGGTCTTGTGAGAAAAGCTGCAGATGTAGTGGTCGGTGTCGGCGGCGTTGGCCACCGACGAGCGACGACGGGAGGTGAACAGCTTGATCGCCATGTCCTGGTCGCTCAGGCCATCGCCGGCGATGAACACTTGTTCGATCTGCGGCAGGCGCTCCAGGGCCAGGCGGCCAAGTACGCTGGTGTCGATGGGCACTTTGCGCCAGCCGACGAGTTGCAGGCCAGCAGCCAGGATCTCGCGGTTCATGTTCTCGCGAGCAGCTTCGGCTTTGACCGGATCCTGGTTGAAGAACACCATGCCCACGGCGTATTGCTTGGGCAAATCGGCGCCGAAATGCTCCTTGGCGACTGCGCGCAGGAACTGGTCGGGCTTTTGAATCAGCAAGCCGCAACCGTCACCGGTCTTGCCGTCGGCGTTGATCCCACCGCGGTGGGTCATGCAGGTCAGGGCCTCGATGGCCGTTTGCAAAAGGGTATGACTGGGCTCGCCCTGCATGTGGGCTATCAGGCCGAAACCGCAGTTATCCTTGAATTCATCGGGTTGGTACAGACCTGCTTTCATAGACACTTTCTCACCAGGCTGCCTCTTATTCCGAGGCAAATTTCTTTTCAATTCAACCGGTTACCTTCCACGCCGAACGTACGCCGACTTAGCGGGGGCAAAAGGGAGGTCATTGTACACACCGACACAGACGCTCACAAATTTAGCGACGAAATATCGCAAATCTATGTCGCATTTATGAAAGGTTTAAAGCGATATGCTGTGCTAGTCAAAACTTTTTTAATTTTGACCGCTACGACTCAAAAGTGACGTGCGCAGACACCACAAAGCGCGCGGCCTTCAGGGCTGCACGCTGTGTTGTTTTTTTTGAGGTGCCGAGAGGGCGGCCTGGGTAAGGCCGCCGGATCTTCAGCGAGTTGTTGCCAGTTCTTGTTGAACGCTGGCGACAGTGCGAGGCCAAGGTTTACCAGCCTGAACCTTCGCTGGCAAGGCCTTGATAGCGGATTCCGCTGCTGTACGGCTGGAGAAGTTGCCGTAAGTGATCACGTAGAGCGGCTTGCCGTTGAGTACTTTCTTGAAATAACGGTACTCGCCGCCCTGCTCTTTCACGAACGCCTGAGCGTTGGCTTCGGAGCTGGTGCCCAGGATCTGCACCACGAAGTTACCGGTAGGCTGGCTGGTGTACCAGCTGCTGCCGGTAGCGCCGGCCTTGGCCACGGTCACCGGTTTTTCAGCAGGCTTGGCGGCAGGCGCTTTGGCCACAGGCGCAGGGGCTACTGGCTTCGCAACAGGTGCTGGCTTGGCGGTAGCGACTTGGGCCGGGGCTGGGGCTGGCGTCGGCGCAGGCTTGGCCGCTGGCTGACCCGCCGGCACGCCCGCAGGTGGCGCAGTGGTGGTCACGGTCGGCGGCGTGGCGCTGGAGCCTTCCACCGGCACGCCATCGTCGCCTTCGCTGATACCGCCAGCAGCTTCAGCCAACGGACCACGCATCACAGGCTGGCCGACCATCGGCAGGTTGGTGGGTTGGCCGGAGTTGGCAAATTCAACGTTCGGTGTTGGCTTGCCCAGTGGCAACTGCGCCTGTTCGGTTGGCGCGCCAGCGGTGGTCGGGGCCTTGCTGCGACCTGGAATCAACCAGGCGGCGGCGACAGCGACCACGACAACGGCAGAAATTGCCAATACGTGCTTCTTCGGCATAGTAAACCCCATCTTTGGACGCTTTACCGCTGAGCGGCTGGCAATCATGGCTTCGATCATTGCATCCCGGGCAACCTGGTTGATGGTGCCAGGCCAGCCGTCGGAGCTTTCGTGAATATCAGAGATCTGCGAAGCGGAGAAAAGTTCGATGCCCTGCCCTGCACCTTCCAGCCGTTGGGCGAGGTATTCGCGGGTTTCTTCTTCTTCGTAAGGCTGCAGTTCGATGACGTGGAACAGTTCCTGTTCGCCGCTGATCTGCTCAAGTTCGGCAATCAGCGAGGACTCGCCAAACAGGAACACATGCGGACGACCTTCAGGCGTACCGGCCGCCAGGGCCAGCAACGCTTCCAGGGCAGATTCGTCGAGCTGCTCGGCGTCATCCACCAGCAGGTAGACTTCCTGGCCGGTCAGGCCCAGTTGCACCACTTGCTTGAGGATCGCATTCGGCTCGGCAGTGGACACGTCCAGGGCCTGGGCCACTTGGCGCAACACGCCCGCCGCATCACCGGCACCACGGGCGGAAACCACCACGCTCTGTACCGATTGCTTATTGGTGCTGGCCACCAGCGCCTGGCGCAGCAAGGTCTTGCCGCTGCCCAATGGGCCGGTGACCACCAGCAACAGCTGGCTGTAGCGCGCCAGGTGGTGCAGTTGCCCCAGCACCGGCTTGCGTTGCGCAGGGAAAAATTTGAAACCAGGCACCCGTGGAGCAAAAGGGTCGTGGCTTAACTGGTAATGGCCGAGGAACGCCTCGTCGGCATGCAAACTAGTCATCGGGATCTTATTAACCTTTAAGCTGGGCCAGGGCGCGGTAATCCGCTCCCAGCGTGGCCTGTAAAATCTCTTTCGGATAATCGTCGGTCACTACCGCTTCGCCCATTCGGCGCAACAGCACCAGTCGCAGTCGACCGTCGATCACTTTCTTGTCTATTGCCATATGTTCGAGAAAATCTGCCTCAGTCATCTCTTCAGGAGGAATGACCGGCAACCCGGCGCGCTGGAACAGGCGGATCCCGCGATCACGCTCCTGGGCGCTGATCCAGCCCAGGCGTTGCGACATCTCCAATGCCATCACCGTGCCAGCCGCTACGGCCTCTCCATGCAACCACACACCATAGCCCATGTGAGTCTCGATCGCATGGCCGAAGGTGTGGCCGAGGTTCAACGTGGCGCGCACACCGGACTCACGTTCGTCGGCATTGACCACCAACGCCTTGGCAGCGCAGGAGCGGGAAATTGCTTCGGTCAGCGCCACCTGGTCGAGGGCGCGCAGGGCGTCGACATGCTCTTCAAGCCAGGTCAGGAAAGGCTCGTCGCAGATCAGGCCGTACTTGATGACTTCCGCCAGGCCCGCCGACAGCTCGCGGGGCGGCAGGGTATTGAGGGTGGCAGTGTCGATCAGCACCACATTCGGCTGATAGAACGCACCGACCATGTTCTTGCCCAGCGGATGGTTGATACCGGTCTTGCCGCCCACCGACGAATCGACCTGGGACAGCAACGTGGTCGGTACCTGGATAAAGTCCACGCCGCGCTGGTAGCAGGCAGCCGCGAAGCCGGCCATATCGCCGATCACCCCGCCGCCCAGCGCCACCACCGTGGTGCGACGGTCATGACGGGCCGTCAGCAGGCCATCAAAGATCAGTTGCAGGGTTTCCCAGGTCTTGAAGGCCTCGCCGTCGGGCAATACCACCGAGATCACCGAATACGCCGCAAGGCTGCGGCTCAGACGCTCAAGATACAGCGGCGCGACCGTTTCATTGGAGATGATCGCCACTTGCCGCCCGGCAATATGCGGTGCGAGCAACTCGGGCTGGTCCAACAAACCTTCGCCAATATGGATCGGGTAGCTGCGCTCGCCAAGATCGACCTTAAGTGTCTGCATGTGTCCCCGCGTTGAAGATGAAAGCAGGCGTCCTGCCCTACATTAACGTTGTCGGCATCGTCGGGATCTGACGTCGCCTGATGGCTCTACGCCACAACTCGGACGGTCATGACGCGCCGCCGAGGATAGCGCATTTCGGCTCTGGCTTTAACGGGGCGGCAACTGTGCCAGGCGATCGAGAATGTCGAGAACGACCATTCGCGGCGGCCGCTCATCGGTTTCCACCACCAGATCGGCGATTTCCCGATACAGCGGATCGCGCAGCGCCAGCAGGTCCCGCAGGGTTTTTGCCGGGTCGGCGGTACGCAACAACGGGCGATTGCGATCGCGAGCGGTGCGGCCTACCTGCTGTTCGACAGACGCATGCAGATAAACCACGCGACCGCCGGCGTGCAGCGCCCGGCGATTCTCGTGACGCATCACCGCACCGCCGCCGGTGGCCAATACCACGCCGTCACAGCCGCACAGCTCGGCAATCATCGCCTGCTCGCGGTCGCGAAAGCCCATTTCGCCTTCCTTATCGAAGATCCACGGGATATTGGCGCCCGTGCGCAATTCAATTTCCTTATCGGAGTCTTTGAATGGCAGGCGCAGCTCTTTGGCCAGCAAACGGCCGATGGTGCTTTTTCCAGCCCCCATCGGTCCTACAAGAATCAAATTTCGCACAGAATCAACGACTCACAGCAATCGCCTGGTTATTCATAATACGCGGAGTCAGGAATACCAGCAGCTCGGATTTTTTCTCCGAAACCACATCCCGCCGGAAAAGGCGGCCAAGATACGGCACATCGCCCAAAAATGGCACTTTATCTACCACTTTGCTTTGAGTATTGGAGAAAACCCCGCCAATCACGATGGTCTCACCGTCCCTCACCAGCACCTTGGCGTTGACCTCGTTTTTCTTGATCGGCGGCACGTCATTGAGTTTGTTCAGGTAGTCGGGCTCGTCCTTGGTCACCTTGACCTCCATGTTCACCCAGCCGTCCGGGGTGATTTGCGGCGTCACTTCCAGTGACAGCGAGGCTTCCTTGAACGACACCGAGGTGGCGCCGGTGGAGCTGGATTCCTGGTAGGGAATCTCGGTGCCCTTGAGGATTCGTGCGGTTTCCTTATCGGAAGTGACGACCTTGGGCTGCGAGACGATTTCACCGTTACCGGTTTTTTCCATGGCGCTAAGCTCCAGGTCCAGCAACAGGTTGTCGGTGATAAAGGCGATCCCCAGGCCGGCACTGCCGTTGACCGTGCCCATATCTACAAAGGGCGAGCTGGGTGGATTTTCGGGGGGCTCGGCGCCCTCGGCCAGCGGTTTCCTGATCCCACCAGCGTTCCAGTTACCCCGATTGAGCTGCCCTCCCCAGCGCACGCCAAGGCTTTTGTCGTAATCCACATTGGCCTCGACAATCCGCGCCTCGATCATCACCTGCCTTACCGGAATATCCAGTTGCGCCACGATCCGACGCAGTTCCTCCAGCCGCTCCTGGGTCTGGTAGGCGATGATGTTGTTGGTGCGATCATCCACCGCCACCGAGCCGCGCTCATCGGTTGCACCTTCCAGGCCCACGGCCGACTGGAACAGCTTGGCCAGGTCCGACGCCTTGGCATAATTCACTTGCAGCAGTTCACGGCGCAGCGGGGCCAACTCCGTCATTTGCTTGCGCGACTCCAGCACCAGCAGCTCGCGGGCCGCCAACTCCTCGGCAGGCGCCACCAGCAGGACGTTGGCCGTCACGCGCTTGTCCAGCCCCTTGGTTTGCAGCACCAGTTCGAGGGCCTGGTCCCAGGGCACGTCCTTGAGGCGCAGGGTGATCGAACCCTGCACGTCGTCGCTGGCCACCAGATTGAGGCCGGCGACGTCGGCAATCTGCTGCAGCACCGCGCGTAACTCGATGTTCTGGAAGTTGAGGGACAGCTTGTCGCCGGTAAATGCCACGCGCTCGGTACTCAGGGGCGCATTGCCAGGTGGCGGCAGGTGAATCAGGTCGATTCGATTGGGCACAGCCATGACCATCGGTGCCGTGAACGCTATCCATAGCGCCACACCGAAGGACGAAAAAGTCCTTTTCATTGTTTGTTTCCGTTATGAATTCACGTTCAGGGCGAGGGTTTGCGAGCGTTCCAGCCAAGCGCCCTGGCCATCCGGGAAAAGCTCGGCCAGTTCGACATGGGAGTCATGAATCGCCGTGATGCGTCCGTGGTCCGGGCCCAGGTAATCGCCGATTGCCAGCCGATGGACAGACGACGCTCCCCGCAGCAGGGCGAAGGTTTGGGCACCAAGGGACAAGGTCCCGACCATCTCGAACTGCTCTACGGCGAAGCCTTCGAGGATTCCCCGAGGCCTGGCCAAATCCGGTCCGGTAGCCGGTCGCCCAGCGGGCCTCACAAGCTGGCGAAAGGGTGGCTGGAAAGGATCGCGCAAGGATGCAAAATCGTAGGCAATGGGCTCCACGAAAGCAGGCGACGGCTCGCGTAGATCAACCTCGAGGCCATCGCTCGCCTGACGGTTGTGGCGATAAGTCTTCGCCACCAGGCTGAGGCGCAACAGGGAGGGATCGACATGACTGAACGCCAAGTCATGGACCGTGACAATCCTTGGCAAGCTGGCCAGGCCGCTGATGAACGCCGCCAGATCGTGAAAAGTCCCGGTCACGCCAATCTGCAGGGGCGACTCGATGTACAGGGGCCGAGGCTGGTCATCCCGAAGTTCGATGTTCTGCAGCACCAAGCCATTGGTGGCACTCAGGCGGCCAATATCCTCAAGCAGGCCGGGCACCTGGGTATCAGCAGGCAACTGCCGCAACAGGTTGGCGAAACGGCCTCGCATCGTTTCGAGTTCCCGGGCCTGGGACTCCAGGCCGGCAGACTGGCTGGTTTTCAGCGCGACCTGCTGTTCAAGCGCCACCTCCTGCGCCTCAAGCTGGCGCAGTTGCTCCCGCGTCCCGCTCACGTAGAAGGTGTTGCCCACTGCCCACAGCAGGCAAAAAAACGCGCCACCCAGTAAAGCTTTGCCCGGCAGGGGCCAGTCGAGAGCGTTTCGGCAGAACTGGGTGATATCGGATTCGGTCAGCCCTGGCAGGCCTGACGCCCCTCTCATGGGCGCACCTCATCGGAGTGACCATGGCGGACCGTCAGTTGAAAACTATTGTCGTCACCGTCCTGCCCGCCGCTAACCCGTTGAAGCCGTGGCGCCTGCATGTCACCGGCTGCCTCAAGGCCACGCATCAACTGAGCAATATCACGGTTCGATTCGGCAGTGCCGCTGATCGAAACAGATCCACCGTCAACACTCACCTCACGCAACTGCACTCCATCGGGCATGGCACGGGCCAATTGGTCCAGCAACTGAACGCTCGCCGAACGATCGTCCTGCAAGCCCTGCACAACTTTCATCCGCTCCATCAGCTGCTGACGTTGCTCATGCAGCTCGTCGATGGCCTTGATCCGCGAGTCGAGCCCGGTAACGCCCTGTTTCAGTTGGCTGTTGCGGGCCAATTGCCGATCAATCGCACGGTCGATCACCTGGTCTGCCAGCCATACCGCAGCCAGCGCCACAGTCGCCGCCCCCGCCAGGAACACCAGAAAATACTTGCGCCGCCGCTGGTTCCGTTCTGCGCGCCACGGCAGCAGGTTGATTCGTGTCATCAGTCGAAACTCCTCAGGGCCAACCCGCAGGCCACTCCCATCCCCTGGGCATCCACGGCCCATTGCGCGCCATCGACACGACGGCCCGGCGTGATGCTGTCCGAAGCCTGCCTGCCCACGCGAGCCAATGCAAATGCTTCGACATCCACTATCCGCGTTGCCAGCCCCGCCAAGGCCAAAACCGCCTCACGGGCCTCTACCTGTTCCTTGAGGCAGGCAACCAGCAGCACATCGACGCTTTGCGAGTCATGGGCCGACGGGCCCTGTACCTGAAAGTCGATGGCCACATCCTCCAGCGGATAAGGAATGTACTGGTCGGCTTCCCCGTGGATTCGCTGCACCATTTCTGCATCAGTGAGCCCGGCGTCCATCTCGAGCACACGAGTGATCACCGAAGGCCCGGCGACGGCCACGGCGGCCTGTCGGAGCGAGGTATGCACCTGTGCCAGCGCCCTGGAAAGGGCCTGTGCGACGGCATCAAAATCCACCACGCTACTGTCGACCACCGCATGGGCCGGCAACGGCTGCATGGCGTAGCCGCGGACGCTGTAGCCGTTGCCTGAAACCTCGAGTTCCACCAGCTTGACGCTGGCGTCATTGATGTCGATACCCAGGACGGCATCGGCTTTTCGCCTGAAAAATCCCTTTCTCATAAAACTCCCCAAAACTTTCCCTGTCTTACGGACTGATTGCTGCCAGGCTTCATGCATTCGGTCGGCTTGTATGAGCGGTGCGAATGACGCCCGAAGCCGAAAAATGCTTTAATGCCCAGCGTTTTTTTTCCCGCGTTTATCTGCTGGCCGGGTCGATCCACCGCTTGCCGTGCATGCCCCGACGCCTAACCCATTCTTTTCCTTGGAAATCCAAAAGCCTTGATTCGTCTGCTGAAGTTTTTCGGGTACTCCATTGTCGCGATCGTCTGCGGGCTGATGCTCGTGCTCAGCGGGGCCTATCTCTACCTTAGTCCGGGTTTGCCCTCCGTAGAGGCCTTGAGAAGTATCCAGTTGCAGATTCCTTTGCGGGTCTACAGCAGCGATGAAAAACTGATCGCGGAGTTCGGCGAAATGCGCCGTACACCGATCCGTTTCGCCGACATTCCACCCAATTTCATCAACGCCCTGCTGTCGGCCGAAGACGATAACTTCGCCAATCACTATGGCGTCGACCCAAGCAGCCTGGTGCGGGCGGCCACGCAGTTGGTAAAAAGCGGACACATTCAGTCCGGTGGCAGCACCATCACCATGCAGGTCGCGAAGAACTTCTTCCTCACCAGCGAACGCAGCTTTTCCCGTAAGGCCACGGAAATCCTCCTGGCGTTGCAGATCGAACGTCAGCTGACCAAGGACGAAATCCTTGAGCTGTACGTCAACAAGATCTACCTCGGCAACCGTGCCTACGGCATCGAGGCGGCTTCCCAGGTCTACTACGGCAAGTCGATTCGTGATGCCAGCCTGGCGCAGATGGCGATGATTGCCGGCCTGCCCAAGGCGCCTTCGCGCTTCAACCCGCTGGCCAACCCGGCGCGCAGCAAAGAGCGCCGCGACTGGATCCTGGGCCGCATGTACAAGCTGGGCAAGATCGACCAGGCCGCGTACGAAAGTGCGGTGGCCGAGCCGCTGAACGCCAGCTATCACGTACCGACCCCGGAAGTGAATGCCCCGTATATCGCCGAAATGGCCCGCGCCGAGATGGTCGGCCGCTATGGCAGCGAGGCGTACACCGAAGGTTTCCGCGTGACCACGACGATTCCGAGCAACCTGCAGGAAATCGCCAATAAATCGGTACACGAAGGCCTGATCGCCTATGACCAGCGCCACGGCTACCGCGGCCCTGAATCGCGCCTGCCGGGCAAGACCCTGAGCGCCTGGACCGTCGAGCTGGGCAAACAACGCCCGATCAGCGGCCTTGAGCCAGCCATCGTCACCCAGGTGAAGAAAGATGGCGTGCAGGTACTGACCCGCACCGGCGAAGAACATGTGTCGTGGGACAGCATGAAATGGGCCCGCCCGTTCCTGAACACCAACAGCATGGGGGCGATGCCCAAGCAGCCGTCGGACGTGGCCCAGGTCGGCGACCTGATTCGTGTGCAGCGCCAGAAGGACGACAGCCTGAAATTCAGCCAGGTGCCCGTGGCACAGGGCGCCCTGGTATCGCTTGACCCGCAGAACGGTGCAATCCGCGCCCTGGTCGGCGGGTTTGCCTTCGAGCAGAGCAACTACAACCGCGCCACCCAGGCCAAGCGCCAGCCGGGCTCGAGCTTCAAGCCGTTCATCTACAGCGCCGCCCTGGATAACGGCTACACCGCCGCCAGCCTGGTCAACGATGCGCCGATCGTGTTTGTCGACGAGTACCTGGACAAGGTCTGGCGCCCGAAGAACGACACCAACACCTTCCTCGGCCCGATCCGCGTCCGCGAGGCGCTGTACAAGTCGCGCAACCTGGTGTCGATCCGCCTGCTGCAGGCGATGGGTGTAGGCAAGACCATCGACTACATCACCCGCTTCGGTTTCAACAAGTCGGACCTGCCGCCCAACCTGTCCCTGGCACTGGGTACCGCCACGCTGACGCCGATGGAAATCGCCACCGGCTGGAGCACCTTTGCCAACGGCGGCTACAAGATCACCCCGTACCTGATCGACAAGATCGAAAGCCGTAGCGGCGAAACCCTGTTTACCGCCAACCCGCCGCGGGTACCGGGCGACGTGGTCAATGGCGTCGCCGCCACTGACGGCCAGGCAGCACCGACCAACGGCGGCATCACCATCGAGCCGACGCCAGGCGAAGCACCGGCCGCCGGCGCCCCTGCCACACCACAAGCGCCGGCGGTAGCCGAACGCGTTGTGGATGGCCGCACCACCTACATCCTCAACAGCATCCTCGAAGACGTGATCAAGAAAGGTACGGGGCGTCGCGCCCTGGCCCTGGGCCGTGCCGACATCGCCGGCAAGACCGGTACCACCAACGAATCCAAGGATGCGTGGTTCTCGGGCTACAACGGCGACTACGTGACCACCGTATGGACCGGTTACGACCAGCCGGAAAGCCTCGGTCGCCGGGAGTTCGGTGGCACTGTCGCGCTGCCGATCTGGATGAGCTACATGGGGGCTGCCTTGAAGGACAAGCCGCTGCACACCCAGCCGGAGCCGGAAGGCATACTCAGCCTGCGGATCGACCCGGTCAGCGGTCGGGCGGCAGCGCCGAGCACGCCGAATGCGTACTTCGAGCTGTTCAAGAGCGAGGACACGCCGCCGTCAGTCAACGAACTGGGCAACGGCGTTGCACCGGGCAGCCCGCTGCCGGCGGATGAGGCGGCACCGATCGACTTGTTCTAACACGCAGATCCAATGTGGGAGCGGGCTTGCCCGCGATAGCGGAGGGTCAGTCACAGCTGTGTTAACTGGCCTGCCCTCATCGCGGGCAAGCCCGGCTCCCACATTTGGATCGTCACAAGCCTTGAACTGATTAACAGGCAATAAAAAAGCCCCGACTCGCAAGAGCCGGGGCTTTTTGTTGGTGCGCTACAACGGCTTAGCCGTTGAACACATCATCCACGCTTTGCAGCGGGTAGTTCTTCGGATACGGCAGGGTGGCCACACCGGTCTCGATTGCGGCTTTGGCCACGGCATCGGAGATCAGGGTGATCAGGCGCTTGTCCATTGGTTTCGGAATGATGTACTCACGACCGAATTCCAACTTGATGCCGCCGTAGGCGTCGCACACTTCCTGAGGAACCGGCAGCTTGGCCAGTTCGCGCAGGGCGTTGGCGGCAGCCACTTTCATCTCTTCGTTGATGCGCTTGGCGCGCACGTCCAGGGCACCACGGAAGATGAACGGGAAGCCCAGTACGTTGTTGACCTGGTTCGGGTAGTCCGAACGGCCGGTGGCCATGATCACGTCATTACGGGTGGCGTGGGCCAGTTCCGGGGAGATTTCCGGATCCGGGTTGGAGCACGCGAACACGATCGGGTTGGCGGCCATGGACTTGAGGCCTTCGGCGCTCAGCAGGTTCGGGCCGGACAGGCCAACGAACACGTCTGCACCGTCAAGGGCGTCAGCCAGGGTACGCTTGGAGGACGGATGCGCGAACATCGCCTTGTACTGGTTCAGGTCGGTACGCTCGGACTGCACAACGCCCTTGCTGTCGACCATGTAGATGTTTTCCAGCTTGGCGCCCATGCTCACCAGCAACTTCATGCAGGAGATGGCCGCAGCGCCGGCGCCCAGGCAAACGATCTTGGCTTCGCCGAGGGTTTTGCCAGCGATTTCCAGGGCGTTGATCATGCCGGCCGCGGTAACGATCGCGGTGCCGTGCTGGTCATCGTGGAATACCGGGATGTCGCACTGTTCGATCAGGGCCTTTTCGATCTCGAAGCACTCAGGTGCCTTGATGTCTTCCAGGTTGATGCCACCGAATGTGATGGAGATGCGCTTTACGGTGTCGATGAAAGCCTGCGGGCTTTCGGAATCGACTTCGATGTCGAATACGTCAATGCCGGCGAAGCGCTTGAACAGTACACCTTTGCCTTCCATGACTGGCTTGGAAGCCAATGGGCCGAGGTTACCCAGGCCGAGGATCGCGGTGCCATCAGAGATCACTGCAACCAGGTTGCCTTTGCCGGTGTACTTGTAGGCCAGTTCAGGATCGCGGGCGATTTCACGTACGGGCTCGGCAACGCCAGGGCTGTAGGCCAGCGACAGGTCGCGGGCGGTGGCAGTGGCTTTGGTGAGCTCTACACTCAGCTTTCCTGGACGAGGATGGGCATGATATTCGAGAGCGGCAGTTTTCAAATCAGACATATCGGCATTCCGCTTTTACTGTTGGTCGACGGACCGCCGAGGATACGCGTGTCGCAAAGTCCCCACAAGACTGGGCAGTCACAGGTGTCAAGGGCCCTGCCCTACGACTTTTGGCCAAGAGCCACGGGATACAAGGGCTCAACTGTTCACAATCGCACTAAAAAATGTCTACAATTTTTTCTTACGGCACCCGCTGAAGCATGCCGGGATCGGTCAGTGGCAGCAGCCAGCGTGCCTGGCTATTTTCCAGGCCACCGCGCCGGGAACGGTCCAGTACCCAGCCGCGCGCCTCGATGGATTGGCCCTGCAAACCCGTCAACAGCGCACTGTTGAACGCGGCCACCCGATTGGGCGCAATGCGTAATACCACTGAGCCCTGCAACTCAATCCAGACTCCGCCGCGATTGCGTTCGATGTTGCTCACCTGGCCGCTGACCACCGCAAAGCCCGAGCGCCGGAGCTTCGCCGCATCGACCACCGGTGACTGGCGCCACAGCCCCAACCGGGCCTGCCGGGCACTGCGTTCGGCGGCTTGCTGGCAGGCCACCAGCTCCACATTCGGCGCGACGGCCACCTGGAAGCCGAAGCCTTCGGCGAGCAACTGCGCCTCCAGATTTTCGCCATTGGCGCCGTAAAGATGGGCCAGGGTGCGACCGTAACGATCCTTGCTTTCCCGTCCGGGCACCACGCCAACGCGCCCACCGCTCGCATCCACCAGGCTTTGCAGACGCTCGCGAGCGGCCACGGCGAAGGGCTCGTCAGTGCGGCCCTTCTTGCCGGTTTCCGGGGCATTGACGCCGATCATGCGCACGCTTCGGCCGTCCTTGAGGCGCACCGTGTCGCCATCCACCACCCGTTGCACGTCAAACGTAGTGACATTGCCGGGCGCCGGGCAGAATACCTCGGCCTGGGCGGGCGCCAGCCAAATCGCAGACACAAAAAAGGCGCCCGCAAGGGACGCCTTTTTCATCAGCGAGGACAAGCCATACAGGCCATCCAAGCGGACCAGCCTTACTCGGCTTTAGGAGCAGCTTTAGCGCCGAAAGCACCGAAGCGGGTCTTGAAGCGGTCAACACGGCCGCCAACATCCAGAGTCTTCTGCTTACCGGTGTAGAACGGGTGGCACTCGTTGCACACGTCGATTGGCAGAGCTTTGCCGAAAGTCGAACGGGTTTCGAACTTGTTACCGCAGCTGCAGGTAACGTCGATGGCAACATAGTTTGGATGGATATCGGCTTTCATGGTGTATTCCTCAGGCTAGCGTGCCGCCAATCAACACTATTGTTGAATACCGCACGTAATTAGGCCGCGGATTCTACCAGACCTTTTTAAACGCGCAAGAAGCACTACGGCCCCTTTCATCAGAAAAGCGCGGCATACACAAGGCCCTCTGGGAGCCGGGCTTGCCCGCGATGCAGGCGCTGCGGTGCCTCAGGTGCACCGTGTCGATACTGTCGCGGGCAAGCCCGGCTCCCACATCCACCGCTGGTCTGCTAGGCTCGCGCCCTTCTTCGCCGCCCGTCATATGAGAACCCCCGCGTGCCCGACGCCATTTTGCGCCTCGCCCTGCCCTCGCCCCTGCGCCGCCTGTTCGATTATCGGGCACCTGCCGGCGTATTGCGGTCGCAGCTGCAGCCCGGCATGCGTGTGCGCGTGCCGTTTGGCCGGCGGGAGATGATCGGCATCCTGGTGGAAGTCGTCGACCACAGCGAAGTGCCCGCCGAGAAGCTCAAGCCCGCCGTGGCCATCCTCGACGCCACGCCGCCGCTGCCACCCGCGCTGTTCAAACTGTGCCTGTGGACCTCGCAGTATTACCAGCACAGCCTCGGCGACACCCTGAGCTGGGCGCTGCCGGTGCTGTTGCGCCAGGGCGAACTGGCCGAGGCGCGCCAGGAGCGTTTCTGGTCGATAGTACCGGGGGCGCGCATGGACGACCCGCGCATCGCCCGCGCCCCGCGCCAGCGTGAAGCCCTGGCAACTCTGGCCCAGCATCCACACGGCGTGGCCCATCAGCTATTAAGCAAGCTGATGCTGAGCAAGGACAGCCTGGATTTGCTACTCGCCAAGGGCCTGGTGCAAGTGGAAATCCGCAAGCACGCCCCCGGTGAGCGCCACGAGCACTGGCTGGCCCAGCCGGAATTGCCGCTCAACCCCGAACAACGCGCCGCCTACGAGGCGATTCGCGCCGGCTTCGACAGCTTCCACGCGTTCCTGCTGGCCGGCGTCACCGGCAGCGGCAAGACCGAAGTCTATTTACAGCTGATCCGCGAAACCCTCGAAGCCGGCAAACAGGCGTTGGTGTTGATCCCCGAGATCAACCTCGGCCCGCAAACCCTGGCGCGCTTCGAACAGCGCTTCAACGCGCGCATCGCCCTGGTGCACTCGGCGGTCAACGACCGCGAGCGCCTGGAATCCTGGCTCGCCGCCCGGGACGGCGAGGCCGACATTATTATTGGTACCCGCTCGGCGCTGTTCACCCCGATGAAAAATCCCGGGTTGATCATCATCGACGAAGAACACGACGGCTCCTATAAACAGCAGGAAGGCCTGCGCTACCACGCCCGCGACCTGGCGCTGGTGCGGGCCCGCCAGGAAAACATCCCGATTGTGCTGGGTTCGGCCACGCCCTCCCTGGAAAGCCTGCACAACGCCTACACCGGGCGCTACGGCCTGCTGCGCCTGAACGAACGGGCCGGCGGCGCCAAGCAGCCACGCTTCCTGCGCCTGGACGTGAAAAGTCGCCCGCTGGACAGCGGCATTTCCGGACCGATGCAACAAGCCATCGGCCAAACCCTCGCGGCGGGCCAGCAAGTGCTGGTGTTCCTCAACCGCCGGGGTTTTGCGCCGACGCTGCTGTGCCATGACTGCGGCTGGATGTCCGAGTGCAATCGCTGCGATGCGCGAATGACCGTACACCAGCGCTCCGGCGAATTGCGCTGCCATCACTGCGGCCATGTGGAACGGGTGCCGCGTCACTGCCCGCAGTGCGGCAAAGTCGACTTGCGTCCGGTGGGCGCAGGCACCGAGCGCGCCGAGGAGCGGCTGGGCATTCTGTTCCCGGATTACCCGGTGCTGCGGGTCGACCGTGACAGCACGTCGCGCAAGGACGCGATGAACCAGCTGTTTGCCACGATTCAGAAGGGCCAGCCGTGCATTCTGGTGGGCACCCAGATGCTTGCCAAAGGGCATCACTTCCCACGGGTGACCTTGGTGTCGATCCTGGATGCTGACGGAGGACTATTCTCCGGGGATTTCCGCGCCAGCGAACGCATGGCGCAGCTGATCGTGCAGGTCGCAGGCCGCGCCGGGCGGGCTGAAGAGCCCGGCAAGGTGATCATCCAGACGCACCTGGCCGACCACCCGCTGCTGATCCAACTGACAGAACAAGGCTACTTTGCCTTCGCCGAACAGGCCTTGAGCGAACGCCGCTCGGCCGGTTTGCCACCGTTTGCGCATTTGGCGCTGCTGCGGGCCGAGGCGCACAAGCCAGGGCAGGCCGAAGGTTTCCTGGATGAAGCCTGCAGCGAGGCTGAACGTTTGCTGGGGGAACTGGGTCTGACCGGCATCGAATTGCTCGGCCCGGTGCCCGCGCCCATGGAACGCCGCGCCGGGCGTTACCGCGCCCAGCTACTCTTGCAAGCCAGTGCACGCGCCCCGCTGCATCGTTTATTAAGCAGCTGGTTACTTGCCCTGGAGCAAATGCCCAGCGGGCGACAAGTGAGATGGTCGCTGGACGTAGACCCGGTAGATTTGTACTAACCCCCTGTGGCGAGGGAGCTTGCTCCCGCTGGGCTGCGTAGCCGCCCCAAAAAAGCCGGGAGCGCTACGCACTCCAGCGGGAGCAAGCTCCCTCGGCACAGCAAGCTTCCTCGCCACAGGTTAATCGTCCGTCAAGGTCCGGCGAAGGTTGGCAAGCCCGCCCTCGCCACGGATAATGCCCAGTTTTTCCACCTGCGCATCGCGCGCCACCGCTTGCGGTCGAAAGAGAACACCATGAAAGACACCATTCGCCAGCTGATCCAACAAGCCCTCACCCAACTCGTCAACGAAGGTGTGTTGCCTGAAGGCCTGACGCCGGCGATCCAGGTGGAAAATACCCGTGACAAGACTCACGGTGATTTCGCCAGCAACATCGCGATGATGCTGGCCAAGCCGGCCGGCCTGAAGCCACGCGACCTGGCGGAAAAAATCATCGCCGCGCTGCCGACCGACCCACAGGTGACCAAGGCTGAAATCGCCGGCCCGGGCTTTATCAACTTCTTCCAGAACACCCAGGCCCTGGCTTCGCGCCTGGACGCCGCCCTGACGGATGCCAAGATCGGCGTACGCAAGGCCGGCCCGGCACAGCGCGTGGCCATTGACCTGTCGGCGCCGAACCTGGCCAAGGAAATGCACGTGGGCCACCTGCGCTCCACCATCATTGGCGACGGCGTGGCACGGGTCCTGGAATTCCTCGGCGACGACGTAATCCGCCAGAACCACGTGGGCGACTGGGGCACCCAGTTCGGCATGTTGATGGCGTACCTGCAGGAAAACCCGATCACCAGCAACGAGCTGTCGGACCTGGAGAACTTCTACCGCGCCGCCAAGAAGCGTTTCGACGAATCCGAAGAATTCGCCGACCGCGCCCGTGGCCTGGTGGTCAAGCTGCAAGCCGGCGATGCCGAATGCCTGGAGCTGTGGGGCCGCTTCCGCGAGATCTCCCTGTCTCACTGCCAGGAAATCTACGAGCTGCTCAACGTCAAATTGACCATGGCCGATGTGATGGGCGAAAGCGCCTACAACGACGACCTGATCAACGTGGTCAACGACCTCAAGGCCAAGGGCCTGCTGGTTGAGAGCAACGGCGCCCAGTGCGTGTTCCTCGAAGAATTCAAGACCGCCGACGGCGACCCGCTGCCGGTGATCATCGTCAAGGCCGATGGCGGCTACCTCTACGCCACCACCGACCTGGCCGCCGTGCGCTACCGCAGCGGCGTGCTGAAAGCCGACCGCGCCCTGTATTTCGTTGACCAGCGCCAGGCCCTGCACTTCCAGCAGGTGTTCGAAGTGGCGCGCCGCGCCGGTTTCGTGACGCACCCGATGCAGATGGAACACATGGGCTTCGGCACCATGAACGGCGCTGATGGCCGCCCGTTCAAGACCCGTGACGGCGGCACCGTGAAGCTGATCGACCTGCTGAACGAAGCCCAGGACCGCGCCTACAACCTGGTGAAGGAAAAGAACCCGGAGCTGGCCGAAGCCGACCTGCGCAACATCGCCCGCGTGGTGGGGATTGGCGCGGTGAAATACGCCGACCTGTCCAAGCACCGTACCAGCGACTACAGCTTCAACTTCGAGCTGATGCTCAACTTCGAAGGCAACACCGCGCCGTACCTGCTGTATGCCTACACTCGGGTGGCCGGTGTGTTCCGCAAGCTGGGCAAGGACTTCAGTGAAGTCGAAGGCCAGATCAACCTTGAAGCGCCGCACGAGCAGGAACTGGCGGCCAAGCTGGCGCAATTCGGCGAAGTGCTGAACAGCGTTGGCGAGAAAGGCACGCCGCACATCCTCTGCACCTATTTGTACGAAGTCGCCGGTTTGTTCTCCAGCTTCTACGAGAACTGCCCGATCCTGACCGCAGACGACGAAGCCCAAAAGCAGAGCCGCCTGCGCCTCGCCGCACTGGCAGGACGGACCCTCAAGCAAGGCCTGGAATTGTTGGGCCTGGAAACTCTGGAGCGTATGTAAGTTGGCTGCCAAGAAAAAACCTGCACCCAAGCGCGGCGCCAGCCGCTACCAGGCACCTGCGAAGAAACCTATTCCGGGCTGGTTGTGGATGGCGATCGGCCTGACGGTCGGCGCGTTTGTCGTGTTCCTGATGAAGCTGGATCCGGGCAAGGGCGATGACGTCAAACGGGTCAAGCAAGAGCAGCAGAGGGCCACGAAAATGGCCGAGGCGAACAAGACCGTCCCGAGCCCCACTGCGCCGGTGAAGCCGAAATACGACTTCTACACGTTGCTGCCGGAATCGGAAGTGATCGTGCCGCCGGATGCCGTGCCGGAGAAAACCCTGCCGACGCCGCAGCCGGTGCCGACTACACCGGTAACACCGGCGGAAGCGGCGAAAATCGACACTGCGCGGGCCCAGGCGGCATTGGCCGGGATCACCCCGCCGCCACCGCCGCCGGTTGCCACCACCAAGGCCGCGCCGGTGACCAAGTTCTTCCTGCAGGCGGGCTCGTTCCCGAAACAGGCGGATGCGGACCGCGTGCGTGCGCAGATCATTCTGCTGGGGCAGGCGGTGACGGTGGAGTCCGGGACGGTTAAGGATGCGACCTGGTATCGCGTGCTGGTAGGGCCGTTCAGCAACCGTGAACAGCTGACCGTGGCGCAGAAACAACTGGCGGGTGCAGGGTTTAGCAACCTGTTGTTACAACAACGCCAAAGCCGCTGATCGACCCCGACTCCGGGGTCACAGCAGATCAAATGTGGGAGCCGGGCTTGCCCGCGATGGCGGTGGAACAGTCAATATTTTCGGTGACTGACCCACCGCCATCGCGGGCAAGCCCGGCTCCCACATTGGTTTTCATTGTATTTAAAACCTCGGTACACACAGATTCACCACTCGTCCGCCCTCCCGTCCTACAGTTGAAATCCCCCCCGCCACCCCCATATGAGTTCCATCAGGGCATTTTCGCCCCGCAGCGTGGAGACTCTCCCCTTGACCACCATCGTTTCAGTTCGCCGCCACGGCAAAGTCGTCATGGGCGGCGACGGCCAGGTTTCACTTGGCAATACCGTGATGAAAGGCAACGCGAAAAAAGTCCGTCGCCTGTACCACGGCCAGGTCCTCGCCGGTTTCGCCGGCGCCACCGCTGACGCCTTTACCCTGTTCGAGCGCTTTGAAGGCCAACTTGAGAAACACCAGGGCCACCTGGTCCGTGCCGCCGTCGAGCTCGCCAAAGAATGGCGCACCGACCGCTCCCTCAGCCGCCTGGAAGCCATGCTGGCCGTCGCCAACAAAGACGCCTCCCTGATCATCACCGGCAACGGCGACGTGGTTGAACCCGAAGAAGGCCTGATCGCCATGGGTTCGGGCGGCGGTTACGCCCAGGCCGCTGCCAGCGCCCTGCTGAAGAAAACCGACCTGTCGGCCCGGGAAATCGTCGAGACGGCCCTGGGTATCGCTGGCGACATCTGTGTCTTCACCAACCACAACCTGACCATTGAGGAGCAGGACCTCGCCGAGTAAGCCGCAGGCTTATTCCCGCTTGAGGACCGCCAATTACTATGTCCATGACTCCCCGCGAAATCGTCCATGAACTCAATCGCCATATCATCGGCCAGGACGATGCCAAGCGCGCCGTTGCCATTGCCCTGCGTAACCGCTGGCGCCGGATGCAACTGCCCGAAGAATTGCGTGTTGAAGTAACCCCCAAGAATATCCTGATGATCGGCCCGACCGGTGTCGGTAAAACCGAGATCGCCCGGCGCCTGGCCAAACTGGCCAACGCTCCGTTCATCAAGGTCGAAGCCACCAAGTTCACCGAAGTGGGCTATGTGGGCCGTGACGTCGAGTCGATCATTCGTGACCTGGCCGACGCCGCCCTGAAGCTGCTGCGCGAACAGGAAATGACCAAGGTCAGCCATCGCGCCGAAGACGCCGCCGAAGAGCGCATCCTCGACGCCCTGCTGCCACCGGCACGCATGGGTTTCAACGAAGACGCCGCGCCGAGCTCGGATTCCAACACCCGCCAGCTGTTCCGCAAGCGCCTGCGTGAAGGCCAGCTGGACGATAAGGAAATCGAGATCGAAGTTGCAGAAGTGTCTGGCGTCGATATCTCCGCACCGCCTGGCATGGAAGAAATGACCAGCCAGTTGCAGAACCTGTTCGCCAACATGGGCAAGGGCAAGAAGAAAAGCCGCAAGCTCAAGGTGAAGGAAGCACTGAAACTGGTGCGTGACGAAGAAGCCGGGCGCCTGGTGAATGAGGAAGAACTCAAGGCCAAGGCCCTGGAGGCGGTCGAGCAGCACGGCATCGTGTTTATCGACGAGATCGACAAGGTGGCCAAGCGCGGTAACTCCGGTGGCGTCGACGTATCCCGCGAAGGCGTGCAGCGCGACCTGCTGCCGCTGATCGAAGGCTGCACCGTCAACACCAAGCTGGGCATGGTCAAGACCGACCACATCCTGTTTATCGCTTCCGGTGCGTTCCACCTGAGCAAGCCAAGCGACCTGGTGCCGGAGCTGCAAGGCCGCCTGCCGATTCGCGTTGAGCTGAAAGCGCTGACACCGGGTGACTTCGAACGCATCCTCAGTGAGCCCCATGCGTCGCTGACCGAGCAATACCGCGAACTGCTGAAAACCGAAGGCCTGGGGA
Organism: Pseudomonas sp. MWU16-30323; assembly: GCF_020515595.1. Taxonomy (NCBI): domain Bacteria; kingdom Pseudomonadati; phylum Pseudomonadota; class Gammaproteobacteria; order Pseudomonadales; family Pseudomonadaceae; genus Pseudomonas; species Pseudomonas sp. MWU16-30323. The sequence continues at coordinate 184,165 of NZ_JAIWYM010000010.1, read as the reverse complement.
TTGAGTTCCTGCCGGACGGTATCAAGCGTTTGGCCGAGATCGCCTGGCAGGTCAACGAGAAGACCGAGAACATCGGTGCCCGTCGTTTGCACACCTTGCTTGAGCGGTTGCTGGAGGAAGTGTCCTTCAGTGCCGGCGACATGGCGGGCGCGCAGAATGGCGAGGCGATCAAGATCGACGCCGACTACGTCAACAGCCACTTGGGCGAATTGGCGCAGAACGAAGATCTGTCTCGTTATATCCTGTAAGCCACATATAGAACCGGCCTGCCTAGCAGCCTGGCTTGTGTGGGAGCTGGCTTGCCTGCGATAGCCTCACCTCGGTGCAACTGATACACCGAGGCGCTGCCATCGCGGGCAAGCCCGGCTCCCACAGAGACCAGGCTCCTGCACGATGCCGGTTCCTTCAGGATCATCTCTGAGCGGTTCCCCAAATGACCAAACTGCCTACCGCCATCAACCTGCACAAAGCCTCCAAGACCCTGGGCCTTACCTACGGTCCTGACGAGGTCTATCAATTGCCCGCCGAATTCCTTCGCGTGCACTCCCCCTCCGCCGAGGTCCAGGGCCACGGCAAACCGATCCTGCAATTCGGCAAGCTCAACGTCGGTTTGACCAAGATCGAACCCGCCGGCCAATACGCACTGAAATTGACCTTCGATGACGGTCATGACAGCGGATTGTTCACCTGGGACTACCTCTATCAACTTGCCGTGCGTCAGGACGCGCTGTGGGCTGACTATCTGGCCGAGCTGAAAGCCGCCGGAAAAACCCGCGACCCGAGCCAGTCGGTCGTACGGCTGATGCTCTAGCTCAGGCCTCTTGCTCATTAGTGGGCATTTTCTAATTCCATCTGCTTGAATGCCCCTCTGTCGTGGCCAACGATTGGCCCGCTTGCGAAAAAAATTAAACTCGGGTAACCAATGGAACTGGCAAGTTCCCTGCATTTGACGATGCGGTATTAACGGTCACCCGAGCAGTAGTACCAGGCTGTGCTGTGTGGCAAGTAGTGGTACACAGCGGTACCCGGTACTCGTCTGTCGGACAATGGAGCGTCGTAGATGAGTAACAAGAACAACGATGACTTGAAACGCCAAGCCTCGGAAAACACCCTGGGGCTGAACCCGATCATCGCGTTACGGAAAAAGGATTTACTGGCATCCGCTCGGATGGTGCTGACCCAAGCCATCAAACAACCGTTGCACAGCGTCAAGCACGTCGCCCATTTTGGCGTCGAATTGAAGAACGTGGTGTTCGGCAAATCACAGCTGACACCCGAGGCCGACGACCGCCGCTTCAACGACCCGGCGTGGACCCAGAACCCGCTCTACAAACGTTACCTGCAAACCTACCTGGCGTGGCGCAAGGAGCTGCACGACTGGATCGGTGACAGCAACCTGTCGGAGCACGACATCAGCCGCGGCCACTTCGTCATCAACCTGATGACCGAAGCCATGGCGCCCACCAACAGCGCGGCCAACCCGGCGGCGGTCAAACGCTTCTTTGAAACCGGCGGCAAGAGCCTGCTGGACGGCCTGTCCCACCTGGCCAAGGACATGGTGCACAACGGCGGCATGCCGAGCCAGGTCAACATGGGCGCCTTTGAAGTGGGCAAGAGCCTGGGCACCACCGAAGGCGCCGTGGTGTTTCGCAACGATGTGCTGGAGCTGATCCAGTACCGGCCGATCACCGAGCAGGTGCACGAACGCCCGCTGCTGGTGGTGCCGCCGCAGATCAACAAGTTCTATGTATTCGACCTGAGCCCGGACAAGAGCCTGGCGCGCTTCTGCCTGCGCAATAACCAGCAGACGTTTATCGTCAGCTGGCGCAACCCGACCAAGGCCCAGCGTGAGTGGGGCCTGTCGACCTACATCGAGGCGCTGAAAGAAGCGGTCGATGTGGTGAGTGCGATCACTGGCAGCAAAGACATCAACATGCTTGGCGCCTGCTCCGGCGGCATCACCTGCACCGCCCTGCTGGGCCACTACGCGGCGCTGGGCGAGAAGAAGGTCAACGCCCTGACCCTGCTGGTGAGCGTGCTGGACACCACCCTGGACACCCAGGTGGCGCTGTTCGTCGACGAGCAGACCCTGGAAGCGGCCAAGCGCCATTCCTACCAGGCCGGCGTGCTGGAAGGCCGCGACATGGCCAAGGTATTTGCCTGGATGCGCCCCAATGACCTGATCTGGAATTACTGGGTCAACAACTACCTGCTGGGCAACGAGCCGCCGGTATTCGACATCCTGTTCTGGAACAACGACACCACCCGCTTGCCGGCTGCGTTCCATGGCGACCTGATCGAGCTGTTCAAGAACAACCCATTGGTACGTGCCAACGCCCTCGAAGTGTGCGGCACGCCGATCGACCTGAAGCAGGTCACCGCCGATATCTATTCGTTGGCCGGCACCAACGACCACATCACACCGTGGCAGTCCTGCTACAAGTCGGCGCAACTGTTTGGCGGCAAGGTCGAGTTTGTGCTGTCCAGCAGCGGGCATATCCAGAGCATCCTGAACCCGCCGGGCAACCCCAAGTCGCGCTACCAGACCAGCGACACGATGCCGGGCAAGGCCCTGGACTGGCAGGAGAACGCCACCAAGCACACCGATTCGTGGTGGCTGCATTGGCAGGCGTGGCAGGCGGAGCGGTCGGGCAAGTTGAAGAAGGCGCCAACGGCGCTGGGTAATAAAGCGTACGCAGCGGCTGAAGCGGCGCCGGGCACATACGTTCACGAAAGGTAGGCTGGAATGGGATCAAATGTGGGAGCTGGCTTGCCTGCGATGGCATCAACTCGGTATGCCTGATACACCGCAGCGTCTGCATCGCAGGCAAGCCAGCTCCCACATTGACCGTGTTCCCGCAGGGAAATAGCGCCATTTTGCAGGGTAAGCCCATGCCGCAACCGTTCATCTTCCGTACCATCGACCTGGATGGCCAAACCATCCGCACGGCGGTACGCCCGGGCAAGCCTCACTTGACGCCGCTGCTGATTTTCAACGGCATCGGCGCCAACCTTGAGCTGGTGTTTCCGTTCGTCCAGGCCCTGGACCCGGACCTGGAAGTGATTGCCTTTGATGTGCCAGGCGTCGGCGGTTCGTCGACCCCCAGCCGGCCTTATCGCTTTCCCGGCCTGGCCAAGCTCACCGCACGCATGCTCGATTACCTGGACTATGGCCAGGTCAACGCGGTGGGCGTTTCCTGGGGCGGGGCGCTGGCGCAGCAGTTCGCGTATGACTACCCGGAGCGCTGCAAGAAACTGATCCTCGCCGCCACCGCTGCCGGCGCCTTCATGGTGCCGGGCAAACCGAAAGTCTTGTGGTTGATGGCCAGCCCCCGGCGTTATATACAACCGTCCCATGTGGTGCGCATTGCACCGATGATCTACGGCGGCTCCTTCCGTCGGGATTCCAAGTTGGCCGCCGAACACGCGAGCAAAGTGCGTTCGGCGGGCAAGCTGGGCTACTACTGGCAACTGTTCGCCGGGCTTGGCTGGACCAGCATCCACTGGCTGCACAAGATCAAGCAGCCGACCCTGGTGCTGGCCGGCGACGACGACCCGCTGATCCCGCTGATCAACATGCGCATGCTGGCCTGGCGTATTCCCAACGCCCAACTGCACATCATCGACGACGGCCATCTGTTCCTGATTACCCGGGCCGAGGCCGTGGCGCCGATCATCATGAAATTTCTCCAGGAGGAACGCCTGAGGGCGGTGATTCACCCGCAACCTGCGCTTTAGACGGCGGCGGTCAGGACGACCGCGCCGCGCAACTTGGCCAGAACCGACTATGGTTCTGAATTGGCGTGCTTGTTGATGGCTTGACGAAGGAGTGTTGGCGCATGCGAGAAAGACCCGTATCGAACCCGGTGCCCACACCCGCCGCGTTCATCAATATTGAAAGTGCGATCACCGGCCTGCGCGGCAGGGATTTGCTCTCGACCCTGCGCAGCGTGGCCGCACACGGCTTGCGCAACCCGGTGCACACCGCCCGCCACGCCCTGAAGTTGGGCGGGCAATTGGGCCGCGTGCTGCTCGGGGAAACGGTGCACGAGCCGAACCCGGCCGACAACCGCTTCGCCGACCCGACCTGGCAACTCAACCCCTTTTATCGGCGCAGCCTGCAAGCCTACTTGAGCTGGCAGAAGCAGACCCGTCACTGGATCGACGACAGTCACCTGAGCGCCGACGACCGGGCACGGGCGCACTTTGCCTTTTCCCTGCTCAACGATGCGGTGTCGCCGTCAAACAGCCTGCTCAACCCACTGGCGATCAAGGAACTGCTCAATTCCGGCGGCAACAGCGTGGTGCGTGGCGTCAGCAACCTGTTCGACGACCTGCTGCACAACAACGGCTTGCCGAAGCAGGTCACCAAGCAGGCCTTTGAAGTCGGCAAGACGCTGGCTACCACGCCCGGTTCGGTGGTGTTTCGCAACGAACTGCTGGAGCTGATCCAGTACAAGCCCATGAGCGAAAAACAGTACGCCAAGCCGCTGCTGATCGTGCCGCCGCAAATCAACAAGTACTACATTTTCGACTTGAGCCCGAACAACAGCTTCGTCCAGTTCACCCTGAAAAATGGCCTGCAGGTGTTTATGGTCAGCTGGCGCAACCCGGATGTACGCCACCGCGAATGGGGTTTGTCCACCTACGTCGCCGCTCTGGAAGAAGCAGTGAACGTGACCCGCGCAATCACCGGCGCCCGTGAGGTCAACCTGATGGGCGCCTGCGCCGGGGGCCTGACCATCGCCGCGCTGCAAGGCCATCTACAGGCCAAACGCCAGCTGCGCCGCATCTCCAGCGCCAGCTACCTGGTGAGCCTGTTGGACAGCCAGATCGACAGCCCCGCCACCCTGTTCGCCGACGAACAAACCCTGGAAGCCGCCAAGCGCCGCTCCTATCAACAAGGCGTGCTCGATGGCCGCGACATGGCCAAGGTGTTCGCCTGGATGCGTCCCAACGACCTGATCTGGAATTACTGGATCAACAATTACCTGCTGGGCAAGGAACCGCCGGCCTTCGACATCCTGTACTGGAACAACGACAACACCCGCCTGCCCGCCGCGCTGCATGGCGACTTGCTGGACTTCTTCAAGCACAACCCGCTGAGCCATCCCGGTGGCCTGGAGGTCTGCGGCACACCCATCGACTTGCAGAAGGTCACGGTGGACAGCTTCAGCGTGGGCGGCATCAACGACCACATCACGCCATGGGATGCGGTCTACCGCTCCACCCAACTGCTGGGCGGCGACAAGCGCTTCATTCTGTCCAACAGCGGGCATATCCAGAGCATCCTCAACCCACCGGGCAACCCCAAGGCCAACTACGTCGAGAACCTCAAGCTGAGCAGCGACCCGCGCGCGTGGTACTACGACGCCGATCATGTCGAGGGCAGTTGGTGGCCCAATTGGCTGGCGTGGATCCAGCAGCGCTCCGGTGTGCAGCGCGAAACCCTGACCGCCCTGGGCAACCAGAATTACCCACCGATGGAAGCGGCGCCGGGCACCTATGTGCGGGTCCGCTGAGCCCAACGAAGACCTTAAGAAGACTGGATGAAGACCCGCGACCGTATCCTTGAATGTGCCTTGCAGTTGTTCAACCTCAAGGGCGAGCCGAACGTGTCGACCATGGAGGTTGCGAATGAAATGGGGATCAGCCCCGGCAATCTCTATTACCACTTCCATGGCAAGGAGCCGCTGGTGCTCGGGCTGTTCGAGCGCTTCCAGGCCGAACTGGCGCCGTTGCTCGACCCGCCTGACGACGCGCAACTGGCGGCCGAGGATTACTGGCTATTCCTGCACCTGATCGTGGAGCGTATGGCCCACTACCGGTTTCTGTTCCAGGACTTGTCGAACCTGGCGGGGCGCTTGCCGAAACTGGCCAAGGGCATTCGCAACCTGCTGACGGCGCTCAAGCGCACGCTGGCCTCGTTGCTGGCCCGACTCAAGACGGATGGGCAATTGGTCAGTGACACCCAGGCGCTGGGGCAGTTGGTGGAACAGATCACCATGACCCTGCTGTTTTCCCTGGATTACCAACGGATCCTCGACCGTGCAGGTGAGGTGCGGGTGGTGGTGTACCAGATCATGATGCTGGTGGCCCCGCATCTGTTGATGCCGGCGAGGCTGGCGACGGAGCGGTTGGCGCTCAGGTACCTGGACGACGCAAATATCTGAAACGACACCGGCCAAATGTGGGAGCCGGGCTTGCCCGCGATAGCATCGCCTCGGTATGTCAGTTACACCGAGGTGATGCTATCGCGGGCAAGCCCGGCTCCCACAGACCTTTGCAGGCCGGGCGTTTTTATGTGTCCCGTAAAAATCAGGACTGACTGGTAGGCGTCGGGGTTGCCGGCGTTGCAGTCGGGGTAGCAGCAGCGTGGGTCGGTGGGGTCACCGAGTTGGTCGCTGGCGCCGGGGTTGCAGGCTTGGCCGCTACCGCTGGCTTTGGCGCTGCTGGCTTTTTGGCTACGGCCGGCTTCTTCGCCGCTACCGGTTTTGCAGCCGCAGGTTTGGCGGCGGGTTTGGCTGCAACCGGCTTGGCTGCTGGTTTCGCAGCGGCTGGTTTGGCAGCAGGCTTCGCTGCAGCAGGTTTAGCGGCAGCGGTTTTAGCCGCTGGCTTGGCTGCTGCTTTGGCTGCCGGCTTGGCTGCAGGTTTTGCAGCTGCTTTAGCGGCCACTGGTTTAGCGGCAGGCTTGGCGGCCGGTTTAGCCGCTGCGGTTTTAGCCGCAGGCTTGGCAGCCGGTTTTGCAGCCGATTTGGCCGGCGCCTTGGCGGCTGGTTTGGCGGCAGCCTTGACCAGCGGTTTAGCGGCGGACTTTGCAGCAGGCTTGGCCGCTGCAGTTTTCGCAGCAGGCTTGGCAGCTGGTTTAGCCGCAGCGGTTTTGGCCGCAACTGGCGCAGCTTTAAGGCCGGTGAGTTTTTCGATTTGCTTGGTCAAGGTATCGACCTTGCTGTGCAGCGCTTTCACTTCAGTACGGCTAGGTACGCCGAGTCGCGAAATGGCACTGTTCAGGCGCTTGTCAAAGGCCCCTTCCAGTTCGCCCCACTTATCGCTGATACGTGATTTGGCAGAACCGGCGGAAGCCTTTGCCGCATCGACTTGTTTACCCACTGTGCTCTTGGTCAACTTCTCGGCCTTCTCGCCGTCTTTAACCAAAGTCTCGAAGTATTTACCGCCGTCACTGCTCACCTTCGAGTACACGCCTAAACCGGCCAGCCAGATCTTGCGGGAGTATTTTTCAACTTCCCCGATCCACGAGCTGCCTTCTTTATCAGTAGTCTTTTTACCAGCCATCCCGTTGTCTCCTTAGTGTTTACGCGCGACACGTTCGAGCAATGCCGTCAGCTCATCGAGCTTAGCAGAGAGTGTCTCCACGTCATGTTTAGACGGAATGCCGATCCGATTCAAGGCACTTCCAACACGACTATCAAAAGCGCGTTCAACTTTATCCAGTTGCACTTCGACTCGACGTTTGACGCCGAAGACTTCGCTCTTGACTTGATCAATCTGACTGTTGGCAGCATCAAGTTGTTCAATCACAACTTTTTTACCTTTACTTTCAACATGTTGGCCAGTCTTAACGAGCTCTTTGAAGTACTCGGCGCCCTCGCTTCCAACCTTGGCATAAGCCCCCAAACCGGCCAACCAGATCTTGCGGGCATAGGATTTAACGTCAGTCAGGGCGTTAGTTCCGGTAGCAATTTTTTTCTTCAAAATAACTTTGGCCATGGTGCACCTCACGCATAAAGGGGGGAGGAACTGCCCACAGAAGTTGAGGGCTTGGGCACAAAGTAGGCAGAAAAATTAGAATCGGCACCCTAAGAAGGACGAAAATCAGGCCAGGGCTTTATCCAGTGCCTTCTCGATTTCGGACTTGATGGTGCCACTCATGGCCGACATCAACAGCCCCAGTTCGACTTCGATGCGCAGGGAGTCTTCAGCCACTTTCACAGTGCCTTTAACGCCCGAACGTTTGAGGTTCAGTGTGTCGCCGGCCCACGAAGACTCCAGGCCATATTGATCCTTGAGTTTGCTCGCCAACTTGTCGGCTTTTTCTCGGGCAGCGTCTTTGCCCAGTGTGTGAGCACGTTCAACCTGTATACGGGCCATTTGAATGACTCCTCGTTATAGAGACTTGTCGACCCGCCATGCGGCAAAAGGTCTCGGTGGCCACCTATCTTACCTTCAGCCTTGCCAAGACAAAGCATGCCTTGGGGATTAGAATGCCCCCATTCTCTTTTGGTGACAGCGATATGACTGATCAGCGCAAAGGCAGCGATGCCGAACCCACCACTCACTTCGGCTTCAAGAACGTCCCGGAAAGCCAGAAAGCGGAAAAAGTCGCCGAGGTATTCCACTCGGTAGCCGCCAAGTACGACTTGATGAACGACGTACTGTCCGGCGGCATGCACCGCCTGTGGAAGCGCTTCACCATCGAGTTGTCGGGCGTACGCACCGGCAACCGCGTGCTGGATATCGCCGGTGGCACAGGCGACCTGGCCGCCAAGTTCTCCAAGCTGGTGGGCCCGACCGGCCAAGTGGTACTGGCCGACATCAACGGCTCGATGCTCAAGGTCGGCCGCGACCGCCTGTTGGATAAAGGCGTGGCGGGCAATATCGAATTCGTCCAGGCCGACGCTGAAAAGCTGCCGTTCCCGGACAACCATTTCGACTGCGTCACCATCGCCTTCGGCCTGCGTAACGTGACCCACAAGGAAGACGCGCTGCGCTCCATGTTGCGCGTGCTCAAGCCCGGCGGTCGCCTGCTGGTGCTGGAGTTCTCCAAGCCGACCAACGCGCTGATGTCCAAGGTCTACGACACCTACTCGTTCGCCTTCATGCCGTTGATGGGCAAGCTGATCACCAATGACGCCGAAAGCTACCGCTACCTGGCCGAATCGATCCGCATGCACCCGAACCAGGAAACCCTGAAGTCGATGATGGTAGAAGCCGGTTTCGACCGTGTGACCTACCACAACATGACCTCGGGCATCGTCGCCCTGCACCGCGGCATCAAGCCCTGATGCTGTTCGCAGGCCTTCTCGCCAGCGTCGAACACGGCCTCAACCGTGTACTGCGCCTGGACAGCACCGCCCTGGCACGGCTGGCGCACCTGAACGGCAGGATCATCGCCGTCGAGTGCACCAGCCCCGCCTTGCAGCTGTTTATCCTGCCCAGCGATGAAGGCCTGTTGCTGGCGTCCCACTGGGCCGCCGACGCCGACTGCACCCTGCGCGCTTCCGGTTCAAGCCTGCTGCGCCTGGCCCTGAGCCGGGACAAGACGGCGATCCTCCACGGCCCGGACGTGGAACTTGAAGGCGACAGCGCGGTGCTGATGGACCTGGCCGCCGTACTGCAAGACCTGGAACTGGACTGGGAGTATGAGCTGTCCCGTTGGCTCGGCCCGGTGGCCACGCAACTGATCAGCGGTCACCTGCGCAGCCGCACGCGTTGGTACCAGCAGGGTTTCGCCAGCCTGAACCAGAACCTCGCCGAATACCTGAGCGAAGAATCGCGCACCCTGGTCGGACAACGGGAAGCGGAAGCGCGCTTTCGTGAACTCGACCAGGCCAAACTCGACCTGGAACGACTTGAGGCGCGCTTCGAGCGCCTGAGCCGCTCCCTTGATTCAAGCGATAACGCATGAAGCTGCTCGCCGTCCGCCGTTTGTTTCGTATCCAGCGCGTCGTAATCCGCTACCGCCTCGATGACCTGCTGTTCGCCCTGCCGCTGCCGTGGTTTCTGCTGGCGGTGCGCTATGTGCTGCCGTGGCGCTGGTTCCCGCGCAAAACCCTCGAGCTGAGCCGTGGTGCGCGCCTGCGCCTGGCGTTGCAGGACCTCGGGCCGATCTTCATCAAATTCGGGCAGATCCTCTCCACCCGTCGGGACCTCCTGCCCGAAGACATTGCCGACGAGCTGATGTTGTTGCAGGACCGCGTGCCGCCGTTCGACTCGCAACTGGCAGTCACGCTGATTGAAGAACAGCTGGGCAAGAAGATCAGCGAAGTCTTCAGCCGCTTCGACATCGCCCCGCTCGCTTCCGCCTCGGTGGCCCAGGTGCATGCCGCACAGTTGAAAAGCGGCGAAGAAGTGGTGGTGAAGGTCATCCGCCCGGGCCTCAAGCCGATCATCGGCCAGGACCTGGCCTGGCTGTTCATCCTCGCCCGCGCCGCCGAGCGCTTCTCGGCCGACGCGCGCCTGCTGCACCCGGTGGACGTGGTGCTGGACTACGAAAAAACCATCTACGACGAACTCGACCTGCTGCGCGAAGCGGCCAACGCCAGCCAGCTCAAGCGCAACTTCGAAGGCTCGCAGCTGCTGTACGTGCCGCAAGTCTATTGGGACTGGTGCCGCCCGAAAGTGCTGGTGATGGAGCGCATCTACGGCGTGCAGGTCACCGACCTCGCGACCCTGGCCGACCAGCGCACCGACATGAAAATGCTTGCCGAACGCGGCGTGGAGATTTTCTTCACCCAGGTGTTCCGCGACAGCTTCTTCCACGCCGACATGCACCCCGGCAACATCTTCGTCAGCACCGTGAACCCGTGGAGCCCGCAGTACATTGCGATCGACTGCGGCATCGTCGGCAGCCTGACCCCGGAAGACCAGGACTACCTGGCCCGCAACCTGTTTGCCTTCTTCAAGCGTGACTACCGTCGCGTGGCGCAGTTGCACATCGATTCGGGCTGGGTACCGGCTGAAACCAAACTCAACGAATTCGAAGCGGCGATCCGCACCGTGTGCGAGCCGATCTTCGAAAAACCGTTAAAAGATATTTCCTTCGGCCAGGTGCTGATGCGCCTGTTCCAGACCGCGCGGCGCTTCAATATGGAAGTGCAGCCGCAGCTGGTGCTGCTGCAAAAGACCCTGCTGAACATCGAAGGCCTGGGCCGCCAGCTGTACCCGGACCTGGACCTGTGGAACACCGCCCAGCCGTTCCTCGAGCGCTGGATGCGTGACCGCGTCAGCCCGAAAACCCTGCTGGGCAACCTGCAAAGCCAGGTCGAGCAACTGCCGCACCTGGCCAACATGACCCGCGACCTGCTGGAGCGCATGTCCCAGCCCCACGCCCAGGACCCGGCACCGCCGTGGCACAAGCGTAAAGACGACTGGTTCCTGCGCCTGTTGGGCGCCGCGCACCTGGTGGGCGGCACGATACTGGCCGCCGGCGGACCGCTGAATGAACTGGGCCACTGGCCGGCTGGCATCATGGTCGCCGTGGGCGTGTATCTGATCGTGCGTCGATAGCCAATCCGGTTATACACTGTCGCAAATTGCCGGAGCCGAAAATGAAAGACTGGCTGGACGAGATCAAGTGGGACAGTGACGGCCTGGTGCCGGCCATTGCCCAGGACTACAAGACCGGGCGCGTGCTGATGATGGCCTGGATGAACCGCGAGGCCCTGAGCCTGACCGCCGCCGAGAACCGCGCCATCTACTGGTCACGTTCCCGTGGCAAACTGTGGCGCAAGGGCGAAGAGTCCGGGCACGTGCAAACCCTGCATGAGATGCGCATCGACTGCGATGCCGATGTGGTGATCCTCAAGGTCGAGCAGATTGGCGATATTGCCTGTCACACCGGCCGTCACAGCTGCTTCTACCGCGTGTTTGAAAACGGCGAGTGGAAGACCGTCGAGCCCGTGCTCAAAGACCCGCACGCTATTTACTCGGCAGGACACTGAACATGACTGACACCCTGAACCGCCTGGCCCAGGTGCTGGAAGACCGCAAGGGCGCGGCCGCCGACAGCTCTTATGTTGCCAGCCTGTACCACAAGGGTCTGAACAAGATTCTGGAAAAACTCGGCGAAGAGTCCGTCGAGACGATTATTGCGGCCAAGGACGCGCAAATCAGCGGCGACTGCAGCGACGTGATCTACGAAACTGCCGACTTGTGGTTCCACAGTCTGGTCATGCTCGCCCAACTGGGGCAGCATCCACAGGCAGTGCTTGATGAACTGGACCGTCGCTTCGGCTTGTCCGGGCATGCCGAAAAGGCCTCGCGCCCGTCCGCCTGACCAACTTTTACAGAGGAATTGCAGCATGGGCATTTTTGACTGGAAACACTGGATCGTCATTCTGGTAGTGGTTGTCCTGGTGTTCGGCACCAAGAAGCTGAAAAACCTCGGCACCGACGTCGGTGAATCGATCAAGGGCTTTCGCAAGGCCATGAACGACGACGAGAAACCTGCCGACCCGGTCGTCAACCCGGTGCCACCGGCGCAGCCTGTGCACCCGCAGGCCACCCAGCCGATCACTGAACGTCGCACCTTCGACGTGCAGGCCGAGCACGTCAAAGAGCAGAACCAAAAAGACTCGTGAGTACTGAATAATGTTTGGTATCAGCTTCTCTGAACTGCTGCTCGTCGGCCTCGTGGCCCTGCTGGTACTGGGGCCGGAACGCCTGCCCGGTGCCGCGCGCACGGCCGGCCTGTGGATCGGGCGCCTGAAACGCAGTTTCAACGCCATCAAACAGGAAGTTGAACGGGAAATAGGCGCCGACGAGATTCGTCGGCAACTGCACAACGAGCACATTCTGTCGTTGGAGCAGGAGGCACGGAAGATTCTCTCGCCTGTGCAGGAAACGCCCAAGCCGGTTGAACCTGTGGCCGAGCACTCGATTGCGCCGCCCACCGCGCCGGCACCTGTACCGGCCGCTGAACCCGTGCATGCCGCCGAGCCTGCACCCACCACGCCCGTGACCCCGACCGAACCCGCGCCGACGCCTGCCGTGTCGCCCGCGCCCCACGACCCTACATTGCCGCCGCGAGCCCCATGAGCGCTGATAAACCGGAAACCGACCAGCACATGCCACTGGTCTCGCACCTCACCGAGTTGCGCACCCGCCTGCTGCGTTGTGTCGCGGCGATCTTCGTCATCTTTGCCGGGCTGTTTGCCTTCACCCAGCAGATCTACACCTTCGTCTCCACGCCGCTGCGCGACTACTTGCCGGCTGGCGCGACGATGATCGCCACCGACGTGTCGTCACCGTTCCTCACGCCGTTGAAGCTGACGATGATGGTTTCGCTGTTCCTGGCGATCCCGGTGATCCTGCATCAGATCTGGGGCTTTATCGCGCCGGGCCTGTACAAGCATGAAAAACGCATCGCCGTGCCGCTGCTGGTGTCGAGCATCCTGCTGTTCTACACCGGGATGGCCTTCGCCTACTTCCTGGTGTTCCCGCTGATCTTCAAGTTCTTCGCCGCCGCTACGCCGGCCGGTGTGGAAATGATGACCGACATCACCAGCTACCTCGACTTCGTGATGACGCTGTTCTTCGCCTTTGGCGTGGCCTTTGAAATCCCGGTGGCCGTGGTGCTGCTGGTGTGGATCGGCGTGGTCGACGTCAAATACCTGAAGAAGATCCGCCCGTACGTGATCATCGGCTGCTTCGTGGTCGGCATGATCCTGACCCCGCCGGACATCTTCTCCCAGACCTTGCTGGCCGTACCGATGTGGATGCTGTTCGAGATCGGCATCCTGTTTGGCAGCCTGGTGAGCAAGCGTGGCGATCACCCGGATGACCAACCCGCCGACGACGACCAGCCGCCAGCGACCCAGCCGTGAATCTGCTGCTGCTTGAGGAGGCCGACTTTATCGCGGCCGACCGGGTGGTGCTGCGTGATCGGCGCCTGGTGCATATGCAGGAAGTCCACCGTGCCGCCGTAGGCGACAGCCTGCGGGTCGGACGCATTGGCGGGTTGATGGGCAACGCGCAATTGCTGCGCCTGGAAGCCCGGGAAGCCGAACTGGAAGTCACCTTCGACCAGCCGCCCCCGGCCAAACTGCCCCTGACCCTGCTGCTGGCCCTGCCGCGCCCGAAAATGCTGCGCCGGGTGCTGCAAACCGTGGCGTCCATGGGTGTGCCGCGGGTGGTACTGGTCAATAGCTACCGGGTGGAAAAGAGCTTCTGGCAAACGCCGTTCCTGGAGCCGGAGGCGATTCGCGAGCAATTGATCCTCGGCCTGGAACAGTCCCGGGACACGGTGCTGCCCGAGATCATTATCGAAAAGCGCTTCAAGCCGTTCGTCGAAGACCGCCTGCCCGCCCTGGCGCAAGGCACCCTCGGCCTGATTGGCCACCCGGGCGACTATCCGCCCTGCCCTCGCGGGCTGGATGAGCCGGTTACCCTGGCCATCGGGCCGGAAGGTGGCTGGATTCCCTACGAAGTGGATCTGCTGGCCAAGGCCGGGTTGCAGCCGGTGCAACTGGGGGCTCGGATCCTGAGAGTCGAAACCGCTGTTACCGCGCTGCTCTCAAGACTCTTCTAAATCCCAATGTGGAGCGGGAGCTTGCTGTGGTGAGGGAGCTTGCTGTGGCGAGGGAGCTTGCTCCCGCTGGGCTGCGTAGCGGCCCCAAAAAATGGGAGCGCTGCGCACTCCAGCGGGAGCAAGCTCCCTCGCCACAGCAAGCTCCCTCACCACAGCAAGCTCCCTCGCCACAAAAACACCCGTCCTACAGAAACATCCGAACCTGCCGATAGCTTCTGAATAAGTCCAAGCCTTGTTCCAGGGGAGTTCGCAGCATGTATCGTTGGTTAGCCGAGAAACTGGGGAATGTCAGCGTCAACCGCAAGCTGAGCATAGGCTTCGGCCTGGTATTGGTCCTGACCCTCTTGATCACCTTCACCGGCTGGACCGGCCTCAGCGGCGTGATCAGCCGTGGCGACAAGCTGGGCTATATTTCCAGCCTCAACGGGCTGTCCAAAGACCTGCGCCTGGCGCGCCTGGACTTCGAAATGCGTCGTGGCGAACAAGGCACGGGCGCGGTCACCGACTTGATCACACAGCTGGACAGCGGCCTGAAAACCGCCGCAGAGCTGATCGAACAACCCGCCGACAAGCTCGTCGTGGAACAACAACAGGACGCCTTGGGCCAATACAAAAAAGCCTTCGGCGCCATGGTGCAGGCCGGCCTGAAGCGTGAAGGCGCCCGCAGCAAACTGGGGGATACCGCCGACAACGCCGTGGCAAAAATCAACGAAGTGGAAAAATCCCTGCTGCAAGGCGACAGCGTCACCCTGTTCAACAGCGTGGTCGACCTGAGCAAGCTGATCCAGCAAGCGCGCTTCCAGGTGCGCGGCTACACCTACAGCGGCAAGGTCGAAGCCGAACAGCCGGCCCTGGATGCCATCGACAACGCCCTGAAAAAAATCACCGACCTCAACGACCAATTGCCTGAGCAATATCGGGCCAACCTGCAAGAGGCCAGCGTCTCGCTGCAGGCCTACCGCGCCGCCGTCAGTCAGTACCGAGACTCCCAGGTCGCCACCGCTGCCGCGACAAAAATCATGGCCGAGCAAGGCGACATCCTGCTTGACCACAGCGACAAACTCACCACCTCGCAAACCGTGGTGCGCGACACCGACACCGCCCACGCCAAGAACCTGCTGCTGTTGGCCACCGCCCTCGCGCTGGCCTTCGGCGTCCTCGCCGCCTGGGCCATCACCCGCCAGATCGTCATTCCGCTGAGCCAGACCCTCAAAGTGGCCGAACGCGTAGCGGCGGGCGACCTCAGCCACAACTTGATCTCCGAACGCCGCGATGAGCTGGGCCAACTGCAACGCTCCATGCAGAGCATGACCGTAGGCCTGCGGGAGCTGATCGGCGGTATCAGCGACGGCGTCACCCAGATTGCCAGCGCCGCCGAGCAACTGTCGGCCGTCACCGAGCAGACCAGCGCCGGGGTCAACAGCCAGAAGGTCGAGACCGACCAGGTAGCCACCGCCATGAACGAAATGGCCGCTACCGTGCAGGAAGTCGCACGTAACGCCGAGGAAGCTTCCGAGGCCGCCGTGGCCGCCGACCAGCAGGCCCGTGAGGGTGACAAGGTAGTCGGTGAGGCCATCGCCCAGATCGAGCGCCTGGCCAGCGAGGTGGGCAACTCCACCGAAGCCATGGGCCATCTCAAGCGTGAAAGCGACAAGATTGGCAGTGTGCTGGACGTCATCAAGTCGGTGGCCCAGCAAACCAACCTGCTGGCCCTCAACGCGGCGATTGAAGCGGCGCGCGCCGGTGAAGCCGGGCGCGGTTTTGCGGTGGTTGCCGATGAAGTGCGCAGCCTGGCCCAACGGACGCAGAAGTCCACCGAGGAGATCGAAGAGTTGATCGTCGGCCTGCAAAGCGGCACCCAGCAGGTGGCGACCATCATGGACAACAGTCGCGGCCTGACCGACAGCAGTGTCGAGCTGACCCGCCGGGCCGGCAATGCCCTGGAGAACATCACCCGTACCGTCTCGGCGATCCAGGCGATGAACCAGCAGATTGCCACCGCTGCCGAGCAACAAAGCGCCGTGGCCGAAGAGATCAACCGCAGCGTACTCAATGTGCGGGACGTTTCCGAACAAACCTCGGCGGCCAGCGAGGAGACCGCGGCGTCCAGCGCCGAGCTGGCGCGCCTGGGGGTTTACCTGCAAAGCCTGGTAGGTCGCTTCAAGGTCTGAGCCGCTTGCGGCGGCCATCAGGGCCGCCATCCTGACAACTTGTGAAATTTCCTACGCGTTTTTCAGGTCGTGGATCACACGCCTGGCGCCGAATAAAAGTAGCGTTTCAACTCCCCTGACCGTTGTCGGCCGGACGCTTGAGACGCTCCTTTTGATTCGTTGGAGGTTCACCATGTTTCGTCCACTGACCCGCCTGCTTAGAAACATCAGCATCAGCCTCAAACTTGCCCTGGGCTTTGGCCTGGTGCTCAGCCTCAGCCTGATCATCGCGTCTACCGGCTGGCAAGCCTTGAGCGCATCCCTCGAGCGCTCACAAAAACTCACCACCCTCTCGCAATTGGCCGTCGTCGGCGAAGAGTTGCGGGCTGATCGCATCGTCTATCGCACCCTTAACGACCCCGCGAGCCTGTCGAAGATAGGCGTGCACATGGACAAGATCGACCAGTTCCTGGTGGACCTCGCCCCACGATTTACCGACCCGGTCAACCAACAACAACTGCAGGAAAGCCGTCGCTTTGTCACCAGCTTCAAAACCGCCCTCAGCGGCCTGGAGGGGCTGATCAAACAACGCGAGAACGCCCGCGAACAGCTCAAGCGCAGTTCAATCCAGAGCAGCGACAGCCTCTCGGAACTGTCCAGCAACCTGCCCAATCAAGACGATGAAAAGGCCCTCGACGCCGTCGAACAATTGCGCCAGGCCATGGAACAAGCCGAAGACCGCGCCCAAAGCCCCGCGTGGGCCGCTGCGTCACTGGACGCCTATACCAACGGCGTGAGTGAAGCGCTACTGGCCCTGGATGGCGCCCAAGCGGCGGTAGGCGCACTGCCGGTTGATGCCAGCGCTCTGAAAAAAGCCCTGCTCGACTTTCGGACTCATCTGACACGCCTCAAGGATGCCCAACTCAGCACCGAAACCACCCAGAACCAGCTTGAGCAGTGGCTGGATCAGTTGCTCACGGAAAGCGACCTGCTGAGCCAGGACCAGACCGCCAAGCGTGACAAGGAAGCCAGCCTCGCCCGCACCCTGCTGCTCAACGTCACCGCGGCGGCGTTGTTGCTCGGCGTCGTGGCCGCCTGGTTGATCGCCGTCCAGATCGTCGCGCCGCTGCGCCAGGCCCTGCATGTGGCCAACCGGATTGCCGAAGGTGACCTGAGCCACGAGATCCAGACCTCGCGCCAGGACGAACTGGGGCAGTTGCAGCGCAGCATCGGGCAAATGACCCTCAACCTGCGGGGCTTGATCAGCGGCATCGGCCACAGCGCCCAACAGATTGCCAGTGCCGCCGAACAACTGTCTGCCGTCACCGAACAGACCCGCGCCGGGGTCGACGGCCAGAAACAGGAAACCGAACAGGTGGCCACCGCCATGAATGAGATGCTCGCCACCTCCCAGGAAGTTGCGCGCCATGCCGAGCAGGCTTCACTTGCCGCTACCGAAGCCGATCAGCAGGCGGGCCAGGGCGATCAGGTGGTGGCTGAGGCGATCACCCACATCGAGCACCTGGCTCAGGAGATGGCGCGTTCAAGCCAGGCCATGCAAGGCTTGCAACAGGAAAGCCGGAAGATCGGCAGCGTGCTGGAGGTGATCAAATCGGTGTCGGAGCAAACCAATTTGCTGGCCCTCAACGCCGCGATCGAAGCGGCCCGCGCCGGCGAGGCGGGCAGAGGCTTTGCCGTGGTCGCCGATGAAGTGCGCAGCCTGGCGCAACGCACCCAACAGTCGGCCGAGGAAATCGAGGAGCTGATCAGCGGCCTGCACCGGGGTACGCAGCAGGTCGCGGACATCATGGACAACAGTCGCAGCCTCACCGACAACAGCGTGCAACTGACCCGCCGCGCAGGAGACGCGCTGGCGGGTATCACCCGTACCGTGTCTGTGATTCAAGAGATGAACCCGCAAATTGCCGCTGCCGCCGAGGAACAAACGGCGGTCGCCGAGGAGATCAACCGCAGCGTGTTGAAGGTCAAGGACGTATCGGAACAGACCTGGGCCGCGAGCCAGGAGACTGCGGCGGCCAGTGTCGAACTGGCGCGCCTGGGGGCGGATTTGCAGGTGTGGGTGGGCAAGTTCAAGGTCTGAAAAAACCCACGACCAACGCTAACCTGTGGCGAGGGAGCTTGCTGTGGCGAGGGAGCTTGCTCCCGCTGGAGTGCGTAGCGCTCCCGTTCTTTTAGGGCCGCTACGCAGCCCAGCGGGAGCAAGCTCCCTCGCCACAAGAAGCATTCTCAACGCATTTATAGAACCTGGCGCAGGAAGGCTTGGGCGCGTGGGTCCTTCGGCGCATCGAAGAATTGCGCCGGGGCGGCGTCCTCCAGCAATTTGCCGTGATCGAAAAACAGCACCCGATCGGCCACTTCCCGGGCGAAGCCCATTTCATGGGTGACGCAGACCATGGTCATGCCTTCCAGGGCCAGGGTCTTCATCACGTCCAGCACTTCGCCGACCATTTCCGGGTCCAGCGCCGAGGTGGGCTCGTCAAACAGCATCACCTTGGGCTCCATCGCCAGGGCGCGGGCAATCGCCACGCGTTGCTGCTGGCCGCCAGAAAGCCGCGACGGGAACTCGTTGGCTTTCTGAGCAATGCCGACTTTTTCCAGCAGGGCCAGAGCCTTGGCCTCGCGCTCCTTTTTGCCGCGCTTGCGCACGACTTTTTGCGCCAGGCTGAGGTTTTCCAGCACGGTCATGTGAGGGAACAGGTTGAAGTGCTGGAACACCATGCCGACTTCGCGGCGGTAGGCGTTTACATCGGTCTTCGGGTCTGCCAGTTGCAGGCCGTCGATGCTTACCGAGCCGGAATCGAATGCCTCCAGGCCGTTAAGGCAACGCAGGAACGTCGACTTGCCGGAACCGGACGGGCCGATCACCACCAGGACTTCACCCTTGGCCACTTGGGTGGTCACGTTGTCCACCGCGCGCACGACGTGGCCACGGGTGTCGAAGACTTTTACCAGATCGCGGACTTCAATCACTTTGCGCGAGCCTCCGCTCAAGCCGGCTGGCGATTTTCGACAGCGGCAGGTTGATCAGCAGGTACAGGCCTGCGACGCAGAACAGGATTTCAAACGGCGAGAACGAGGTGGTGATGACCTCGCGGCCGCTTTTGAGCAGTTCGGTAATCGCAATCACCGACACCAGGGACGTGTCCTTCACCAGGCTGATAAATTGCCCGGCCAGGGGTGGCAGCACGCGCTTGAAGGCTTGCGGCAACACCACATGGCGCATCGATTGGCCAGCACTGAGCCCCAGCGAACGTGCCGCTTCATTCTGGCCACGGGCGATCGACTGCACGCCGGCACGAATGATTTCCGCCACATAGGCGCCGGTAAACAGCGACAGCGCGGCGATCCCGGCGAACTCCCGGGACAGGTTGAGCACCGTGCCGATAAAGAAATAGAAAATGAAGATCTGCACCAACAGCGGCGTGCCGCGCACCAGTTCGACGTAGATCGTCGACAGATCGCGCAAGGTCGGGTTGTTCGACAGGCGACACAAGCCGGTCGCCAGGCCGATCAACAACCCCAGTACGCCGGACACCACCGATAACCACAACGTAGTCCACAAGCCCCACAGCAGAGGGCCCGCAGCCCAATGCCGGGTAACCCCAATCACGTCGCCTTCGGCCACGTCATCGTCCTTGGCCACTTGCAGGCTGTTCTCCGCCACGGTCAGGTGCTGTTCGTTGCCCTCGCCATTGCGCAGGGTGACTTCAGCCACATCGCCCTTGCGCACCAGCTCGCTGACGGTGGAAATGTCCGACGCCCGCTGGGACTCTTCAGCCTGGTACACGAAGTACTGCGGCACGCGATTCCAGCGCCATTCGTAGGACATCAGCGAGGTGGCGTAATACAGCGCGCCGGCCAGGCCGACCAGCACCAGCACCGTCAGCAGGTGCCAGGGCCATTGGGCTTTTTTCTGTTTCATTTCAGGTTCCGGGATGTGTATCGCCTGGCAGGCCCTCATCGCGGGCAAGCCCGGCTCCCACATTTGAACGCATTGTCAGGACTGACATCGATCAATGTGGGAGCTGGCTTGCCTGCGATGAAGTCGACGCGGTATCGCGTTATTCCATGTCCTTGAGCCACTCGGAGCTCTTGAACCACTTGTCATGGATGCGATCGTAGGTGCCGTCGTTGCGGATCTGGTGCAGGAAGTTGTTGATGAAATTGATGCTGTCGTAGTCGCCCTTCTTCAGGCCGAACGCCAGGGGTTCAAAGGTGAACGGCTGGTCGAGGAACACCAGCTTGCCGGCGCCGACCTTGTTCACGGCCACGACGTTGTACGGGGCGTCATAGACGAAGGCGTCAGCCTTGCCGTTGACCACGTCGAGCACGGCTTCCTGCTCGTTGTCATAGCCGTGGTACTTGGCCTTGGAGATCAGCTTCTTGGCGACCATCTCGCCGGTGGTGCCGAGCTTGGAGGTCAGGCGGTATTTCTCGTCGTTCAGGTCTTTGTAGGACTTGATGGTGCCTTCCAGCTCCTTGCGGATCAGCAGGGTCTGGCCGACCACAATGAACGGTTCGCTGAAGTTCAGGCGCAGGTTGCGTTCCTGGGTCAGGGTCATGCCGCTGCCGATCATGTCGAACTTGTCGGTCAACAGGGCCGGGATGATGCCGTCGTAGCCGGTGGAAATCGGCTCGAACTTCACACCCATCGACTTGGCCATGGCCTTGAGGATGTCGACTTCAAAGCCGATGATTTCACCGCGCTTGTTGGTCATCTGGAACGGCATGTAGGTCGGGTCCATACCGACTTTCAGCGTGCCGCGCTTGACCGCATCATCGATGGCGCCGGCATGGGCCGCGTTGACCGCCACCAGTGCGGTGACGCCTAGCAGCAGCATCGAAAGATACTTTTTCATCATCAAGTCCCCTGAACTCATTTTCTTGTGAGGTCGGCGCGCAAAAGGGCTGCACCATTTCGGGGTGCGATCCTAACTCACTCACCGCCGGGTACAAAGGTTTCGCCGGGATTTGTTGCCAGCGTATGACAGAAAAGCCCCACAACCGTGCAGAGAAAGGCATGGCTAGACACCTCGATCCACAGGTCAGCCAATTGCTTGATGTGTAAGCAGTTATGACTACCAGTCCACTTCCGCCATCCAGCCCGAGTCCTTGAACCACTTGTCATGCAGCCGATCGTAGGTGCCGTCCTGGGCCACCTGATTGAGGAAGTGATTGATCCAGTTGAGGCTGTCGTAATCACCTTTTTTCACGCCGAACGCCAAAGGCTCGTAGGTGAAGGGTTGCTCCAATGCCAACAACGCACTGTTCTGGGGCTTGGTAATGGCGATCAGGTTATACGGCGCATCATGGATAAACGCGTCGGCCTTGCCCTCCACCACCTGGCGCACGCCTTCTTCAGGGGTTGGAAAACTGCGCAGCCGCGCGGTGCCGAGAAACCTTTTCGCCGCCGCCTCGCCCGTGGTGCCGTCAGCGGCCACGATCCGGTAACCGGCTTCGTTCAAGTCTTCGATGCTCTGGACCTTGTCGGCCAACCGTGGGTTCAGCAGCACGGTCTGGCCCACGATGATGAACGAGTCGCTGAAGTTGAGGGTCAGGTTGCGCTCCTGCGTGACGGTCATGCCACTGCCTATCAGGTCGAACCGGCTGGCGAGCAGGCCGGGGATCAGGTCGGTATACGGCACTGAAACCAGCTCCAGCTTGACCCCCAGCGCCTTGCTCATCTCCCGCAGCAGGTCAATTTCAAACCCGACGATCCGGCCTTTCTTGTCGGTCATCTCAAAGGGCACATAGGCCGGATTGGTGCCGACTTTCAGCACACCCCGCCGAACAGCCTCGTCTATGGCGCCGGCATGCGCCAGGTAACTGTGGAAAAACGTGACGATGCCGAGCAGCAGCACCGACAAATACCTTTTGATCATGAAAAAGCCCCTGTTCCGTTAAACACTCCCACACCCGGCCACGCGCAAGTTCGCGTAAACCAGGGGCTTCGAGTCAGATTTGGGGGGCGATGCTAACCCACTCGCAGGCACGGCAATACGCCTCGGAGAAGGGACTTTTGTTTCGAAATAACAAGGAGTTAGCAGAATAAAGCAGAAGGGAAAAACAGCGTAGGACGGTGACAACAAACGCCCCCGAGGCGTTACCTCGGGGGCGTCGGAATCAGGCCGGTTGAGCCTGGGACGACAGCGGTTTCAATGGCAGCAACGGCGCATGGGGATCGGCCTTGACCGATTCGCGCCAGGCGTTGAGCCATTCAGCGTGGCCTTCGTTCCAGACCTGCTCGTGCAAGCGGGCCAGGGCGACCGGGTCGCTGAGCAGAGCCAGGCGCTCGCCGTTGTTGAGGCCGGCCGGGCCGACTTTCAACGCGTGGCGCACACGGTCAACGCGCAGCCATTCGATCGGCTCCGCCTGCCCGTGACGGGAAGTTGCCAAGGCGCACGCCAGGGCGTTCTGCTGTGGATCGACCACCGCCCGCACAAAACCGTCATTCAGCGCGTGCCAACGGTTTTCGTGGGTGTACTTGTCGGTCGACAACAGCGCCTGGGGCGGGTTGTATTCCTCAGGGATCAAGAACAGGCTCTCGTCGCGAGACTTGAGGCCCAGCTTGACCCGGCTGGAGATCACCGACACCGGAATCGACAGCATCAGCGAACCGACGATTGGCACCAGCCACCACAGGAAGCTTGGGTTCAACCACACCACCAGCAATGCCCAGAAGAAACCGAGCAGGGTCTGCGGGCCGTGGCGCTTGACCGCCTCGCTCCATGGCGTGGAGTCGTCATCACGCTGCGGCGAGTTCCAGGTCGCAGCCCAGCCGAGGAACGCGGCCAGCACGAAACGGGTGTGGAAGATCATCCGCACCGGCGCCAGCAACATGGAGAACAGCATCTCCAGGAGCATCGACAAGGTCACCTTGAACTTGCCGCCGAACTCTTTCGCGCCCTTGGCCCAGATCAGGATGATGCTCAGCAACTTAGGCAGGAACAGCAGCACGATGGTGGTGGAGAACAGCGCCACCGCCTTGTCCGGATGCCATTGAGGCCACAGCGGGTACAACTGGCGTGGGGCCATGAAGTACTGCGGCTCCATCAGAGTGTTGACCGCCAGCAAGGCCGTCGACAGCACCAGGAAGAAGAACCACAACGGTGCCGACAGGTACGACATCACGCCGGTCAGGAACACCGCACGGTGCACCGGGTGCATGCCTTTTACCAGGAACAGGCGGAAGTTCATCAGGTTACCGTGGCACCAGCGACGGTCACGCTTGAGTTCGTCCAGCAGGTTCGGCGGCAGTTCTTCATAGCTGCCCGGCAAGTCGTAGGCAATCCACACGCCCCAGCCGGCACGGCGCATCAGCGCCGCTTCAACGAAGTCGTGGGAGAGGATCGCACCGGCAAACGCGCCCTTACCTGGCAACGGCGCCAGGGCGCAGTGCTCGATAAACGGCT
Source organism: Pseudomonas sp. MWU16-30323 (assembly GCF_020515595.1). Classification (NCBI taxonomy): domain Bacteria; kingdom Pseudomonadati; phylum Pseudomonadota; class Gammaproteobacteria; order Pseudomonadales; family Pseudomonadaceae; genus Pseudomonas; species Pseudomonas sp. MWU16-30323. Next base: position 160,313 of record NZ_JAIWYM010000010.1, on the reverse strand, counting down.
TCATGCGGATGATCGCGTTGTGGCCCCAATAGTGGGATTCACCCAATTGCCAGAAGTGCAGGCCGGCAGTAAACAGCGGGCCGTACACCCGGGTGGCAAACTGCTGCATGCGCGCATACAGGGTGTCCATGCCCGACGCACGCGGCGCGGTCTGGATAATCCCGGCATCCGGCGTGGCCTCCATCAGGCGCACCAGGCTGGTCAGGCATTCGCCGCTCATCACGCTGTCGGCGTCGAGGACCACCATGTACTTGTATTCACCGCCCCAGCGACGGCAGAAGTCGTCGAGGTTGCCGCTCTTGCGTTTGACGCGACGGCGACGGCGGCGATAGAAGATCTTGCCGAAGCCACCGGCTTCGCGGCACACGTCGAGCCAGGCTTGCTGCTCGGCGATGCAGATGTCGGCCTCGTTACTGTCGCTGAGGACGAAGAAGTCGAAACGGTCCAGGTCACCGGTGGCGGCTACCGACTCGAACGTCGCGCGCAGGCCGGCAAATACCCGGGGCACGTCTTCGTTGCAGATCGGCATCACCAAGGCGGTGCGGGCGTCTTTCGGAATCGGCTCGTCACCGGCACTTTTACCGGAGATACGGTATTTATCGTGACCGGTCAGCAGTTCCAGGAAGCCCATCAGCGCGGTCCAGAAACCGGCCGAGACCCAGCAGAACAGAATCCCGAACAGCACCAGGATGCTGGTTTGCAGGGCGTAAGGCAGGACCTGGGTGGCCGTTTGCAGCAGGGTCTGGTTGCGGATCTCGTCGAAGTCGACGAAGGACCAGCCCTGGTACGGCATGATGCCTTTCATGTACCAGCCGGCGACCACCGTCTGGCCGAGCATCAGCACCAGCAGGATGTAACGACGGATCGAACCGACGGTGCGCCAACGGGCAGCCGGCAGCACACGCTCATCCTTCGGCGGTGCCGGCGGATTGGTGCGACCGGTCAGGCGGCGCCAGCCACGCACCAGGATATTGGTACGCCACGGCTCAGGCACGACCTTGGTCCGACGGATCGGTGGCGTCGCCTTGAGGCAGACCCGGCCGCTGGCGTCGAGCGCCAGCATTTCGGCGTCTTGCAGCTCTTCGGCGGTGTTGAGGGTCAGCCGCGCGCCGACCGACGCTTGGGCAGCGTCGGCAGGTGCGTCGAACGTGGACGATGACAGGCGCTTGTGCAATTCACTGAAGGACTCGCAGCCCGCCAGTTCGGCGCGCTGCTCATCGGTCATCGGTAGATGGGCCAGGTACTCGGCAAGAGTCTCTGGCTGGACTTGAGAATTACTCATCGGCAGGCAACTGATAGCTCCAGGTTTCGGTCAGGACTTGCTCTGTCTTGGCCGGCTCCGGTGTGGCTGGGGCCGCAGCTTCCGGCTGCTTGGCGTCCTTTTCCTTGGCGTCTTTCTTGGCCGCTTTCTCATGCTGTTTGGCCAGCACTTTATCGGCTTTCAGCACTTGGGTCGAAACCTTCTCCGGCTCGGGCGCAACGATGTCCTGGACCAGGGCAGCACGCATTTCGGTCGGCTTGCCTGCGTCCTTGATCTTCATGCGCAGGGTCAGGCGCCAGCCTTGGGTGTGCGGGTTGTAGCGCACGCTGTTTTCAACGATTTCGGCGTTGTCGCCCACGCTGACCTGGCTGCGAACCGGTGCGTCAGCTGGCAGTTTCTTCAGGGACGGGCCCTCGAAGTCCACCAGGTAAGCCACGCTGCCGTCTGGCTGACGGATCAGGTTGGATTGCTTGACGTCGCCGGTGGAACGCAGGGTCTGCTTGACCCAGGCGCTTTCTGGCGAATGGAACTCGGCGTCTTTCAATGTCCAGTGCAGGCGGTAGGCAACGTCCAGCGGCTTGCCTGGCTCCGGCAGTGTTTCCGGGCTCCAGAACGCAACGATGTTGTCGTTGGTTTCATCGGCGGTCGGAATCTCTACCAGGTCGACGGAGCCCTTGCCCCAGTCGCCTTCAGGCTCGATCCAGGCGCTTGGGCGCTTGTCGTAGTTGTCGTCGAGGTCTTCGTAGTGGCTGAAGTTGCGACCGCGTTGCAGCAAGCCGAAACCGCGCGGGTTTTCCACGGTGAAGTTGCTGACCGACAGGTGTTTAGGGTTGTTCAGTGGGCGCCAGATCCACTCGCCGTTGCCGGCATGGATCGACAGGCCGCTGGAATCGTGCAGCTCGCGACGGTAGTTGAGGACCTTGGACGGCTGGTTGGCGCCGAACAGGAACATGCTGGTCAGCGGAGCGATGCCCAGCTTGGTGACCTTGTCACGCAGGTACATCTGGGATTTGACGTCGACGATGGTGTCGGTGCCAGGGCGCAGGATCAGGCGATAAGCGCCGGTAGCCCGTGGCGAATCCAGCAAGGCGTAGATCACCAGTTGCTTCTCACCCGGCTTCGGACGTTCGATCCAGAACTCGGTGAACCGCGGGAACTCTTCGCCGGACGGCAAGGCAGTGTCGATCGCCATGCCACGGGCAGACAGGCCGTAGACCTGATCTTTACCCACGACGCGGAAATAGCTCGCGCCGAGCATGGTCATGATTTCGTCTTGCTTGTCGCCCTTGTTGATCGGGTACAGCACACGGAAACCGGCATAACCCAGTTGCTCGGTAGACTTGGGATCAAACTTGACGTCGCCGAAATCGAAACGAGACGGGTCGTACTTGATTTCCTGGACGCTGTCGGCGGTGACTTCGTTGATTTTCACCGGGGTGTCGAAGTGCATGCCCTGGTGATAGAAGGACAGCTTGAACGGGGTGTTCTGATCGGCCCACTCGGCTTTTTCATTGCGGAAACGAATTTTCTGGTAATCAGCGAATTTCATTTCGCGGAATTCGTTCGGCAAATTGCTGCGCGGAGCTTCGTATTTCTGCCCGGCCAGCTCTTTTGCCTTGGCCGACACATCATCCAGACTGAATGCCCACAGTTGACCCGCGCCGAACAGGCAAAACAGGGCAGAGCCCGTTACCAGTGCGTTTCGTAACCGTTTGGCAGACAATTTTGGTGCATTACAGGGACTAACAATCACGAGCAACCCTCGCCGAAAACAGATCAAAAAACCAACGGCCAGCTATCTATATGCCAGGTTGGCGAGCATTGTTCCGACTCCCATGGGGCTAAATGATTCCCCAACAGCCATCGGACAAGTCTCTACCTAAGTCAAAAATGGACCAATCAACGCTGATCCCCGTAGCGCGCGATTATCTAGTAGCCCGCGTGACAACGCATCAGGGTCAGCGAAGTATTTGTAGCGAAAACCCGGTTTTTTGGGCATTACAAGTCGTTTTCAGTACATTCACGTCTGTAACAGGAAGGTGACCGGCCCGTCATTGACCAAATGTACCTGCATATCTGCGCCAAAACGCCCTGCCGCTACCGTGCCATGCAATTGTTGCGCTTGTAACAACAAGTAGTCGAAAAGGGCCTCGCCCAACGCCGGCGGTGCCGCCGTGGAGAAGCTGGGACGCAAGCCGCTCTTGGTGTCTGCCGCCAGGGTGAACTGCGACACCAGCAGCAAACCGCCGCCAATGTCTTTCAAGGACAAGTTCATCTTGCCCTCGTCATCGCTGAACACCCGATAGTTAAGCAGCTTATGCAGCAGCTTGTCGGCGCAAGCCTGAGTATCTGAAGGCTCGACGGCCACCAGCACCAGCAAACCCTGGTCTATCGCACCCACCACCTGCCCTTCGACTTCGACCCGGGCGCCGCGCACCCGCTGTAAAAGCCCCTTCATGCTTCTTCAGGCGGCAGATCAAGCAGGCGCCGTGCCATTTCACTCGCCGCACGCACCAACGCATCGGTGATTCCGGGTTCGGACGCCGCATGGCCGGCCTCGCGGATGATCTGCAGTTCGCTGTTGGGCCAGGCTTGATGCAGCTCCCAGGCGTTATCCAGCGGGCAGATCATATCGTAGCGGCCATGCACGATGACGCCAGGCAGATGGGCGATCTTGTGCATGTCGCGGATCAGCTGGTCGGGCTCGAGGAACGAGTTGTTGGTGAAGTAATGGCATTCGATACGCGCAATCGACAGGGCGCGCTGGGGCTCGGAGAAACGCTCGATCAATTGCGGGTTCGGGCACAGGCCCAACATGCGGCCTTCCCACGTGGACCAGGCCTTGGCGGCGTGCATCTGGGCGATCTGGTCGTTGCCAGTCAGGCGCTTGTGGTAGGCGCTGAGCAGGTCGTGACGCTCCTCCGCCGGGATGGGCGCCAAGTAGTCCTGCCAGTAATCCGGGAACAGGCGGCTGGCGCCGGCCTGGTAGAACCATTGGATGTCCTGGGGGCGGGCCAGGAAAATGCCCCGCACGATCAAGCCATGCACGCGCTCCGGGTGGGTTTGCGCGTAGGCCAGGGCCAGGGTCGAACCCCAGGAACCGCCAAACAACACCCATTTCTCGATGCCCAAGTGCTCGCGAATCCGCTCAAGGTCGGCCACCAGGTCCCAGGTGGTGTTGTTTTCCAGGCTGGCCCGTGGGGTGGAGCGTCCGCAGCCACGCTGATCAAAAGTAACAATTCGGTACAGATTGGGATCGAAATAACAGCGGCTATTGGCGTCACACCCGGCGCCGGGGCCGCCATGGATGAACACAACGGGCAAGCCTTCCGGGGAACCGCTTTCGTCGACGTACAGGACGTGGGTTTCATCGACGGCCAGATCGTGCCGGGCGTAGGGTTTGATCTGCGGGTACAAAGTCTGCATTGCGCGCTCCGTAAGGGGTCGAGTTCATCCCTGGGGGGACGTCTATTATTTTGCCGTCTGGCATCATAAACCCGAATTGTGCAATGAGCATGCCCTTGCGGACTTAGAGCTGTGTCAGCAAAACACCACGCAGATAATCCAGCAGATAAACGTAGAGCCGATCGACCTCCGCCACCTGGCCCCGGGCCCGTAGGCAGCCGTGGATCAGGCCTTTGCCGGGATACAGCGTGGCAGCCACCCCGGCAGCCTGGAGACGCTCGGCGTAGAGCATGCCGTCGTCCCGCAATGGGTCGAACTGGGCGACCGCAATCAGCGCCGGTGGCAACCCGCTGAAATCCACCGCCAGCAATGGCATGGCGTAGGGCGATGGCTTGCCCGGCCCACGCAGGTAAAGGGCGAGATAGCACTCGGTGTCGGCGGTACTGAGCAGCGGCGCGTCGACGCAGTCGCGGCGGGACGGCAGGTCAGCGGGGCCGCCCAGGCCCGGATAGATCAGGATTTGCGCCAAGGGCTGTGGTTGATGCTCATCCCGCAGGCCCAGGCACAAGGCGGCCGCCAGGTTCCCGCCGGCGCTGTCACCGGCCACCACCAGGCGTTGCAGGTTGACGGGGCAAGGCGCTTGACCCGCCTGAATCGCCTGCCAGACCGCACGACAATCCTCGAAGGCCGCCGGAAACGGGTGTTCGGGTGCCAGGCGGTAATCGATGGCGATGACCAGCACCTGCAGTGCGTCGGCCAGTTCACCGCAGATAAAATCGTGGGAATCCAGCCCGCCCACCACCCAGCCGCCACCGTGCATATAAAGGATGCATGGCCAGCCGCTATCAGGGATTGGCGTCGCCGGTTGATAAATGCGTACGCCCACGCCACCCAGGGAAACGTCTGACACCTGTAACCCTTCGGGCCGCGCCGGGGTGAACGCCTGACACATGCGGTCGTAGCCTCGGCGCAATCCGGCCAGCGATGTGTCGTCGCTGGTGAAGGATTCGGTTTTTTCGACGAAGGCGCACATCTGCGCGGAAATCGGGTAATGGGACATCAGAAATTGCCCTGCTGCTGAAAACTTGAAGCACACCACAAGACAAATGTGGGAGCTGGCTTGCCTGCGATAGCGGTGTATCAACCAACGCCATCGGCGACTGATACACCGCTATCGCGGGCAAGCCCGGCTCCCACAGTGTTGCTCTATTGTTCGATCTATTGCGTTCGCATCAGGGTTTGAGGCTGGCCTGCACCGCCGCTACACCGTCCTTGCCATCCAGCGTCGTCACACCCGCCAGCCAGCGCTGCAAATCCTCAGGGTTGTCGCGCAACCATTGCTTGGCCACCTCCTGAGGCGTCTTGCGGTCCATGATTGGCACCATCAACTGGCTTTCCTGGGCCGCGGTGTAGGTCAGGTTTTCCAGCAGGCGGGTCACGTTGGGGCAACGCTCGGCGTAATCCGGTGCCGTCACCGTGGAGACCGTGGCCATGCCTTCGTTGGCGCCGAACACATCTTCACTGCCGGTCAGGTAAGCCATTTTCATGTTGATGTTCATCGGGTGTGGGGTCCAGCCGACAAACACCACGAACTCCTTGCGGTTCACCGCCCGCTGCACCGCTGCCAGCATGCCCGCCTCACCGGACGCCACCAGCTTGAAGCCGCCAAGGCCAAAGCGATTGTCATCGATCATTTTCTGGATATCGGTATTGGCGCCGCTGCCCGGCTCGATGCCATAGATCTTGCCGCCCAGCTTGTCCTTGAAGCGGGCAATGTCGGCAAAGGTTTTCAAGCCGGCGTCGGCAACGTACTGCGGCACCGCAAGCGTCGCCTGGGCGTCGGACAGGCTCGGCTTGTCGAACACCTTGACCTGCTTGGCCGCGAGGAATGGCGCGATGTTGTTGTCCATCGCCGGTTTCCAGTAGCCGAGGAAGATATCCAGGCGTTTGTCGCGGATGCCGGCAAAGATGATTTGCTGCACGGCGCTGGTTTGCTTGCTGTCATAACCCAGGCCATTGAGCAGCACATCGGCCATGCCGCTGGTGGCGATCACGTCGGTCCAGCTGACCACGCCCATGCGCACGACCTTGCACGAGGCCGGGTCGGCGGCCATCGCGTTGGCGCTCAAGAGTGCGGCGCCGGTGAGAATCAACAGACAACGGTTGAACAGTCTTTTCATCGATGCGGTCTCACTCGGCAGTTTTTATTGTGGGAGTGGCGTCTGACGCGCCGTGCCCAACACCTTACCCAGCGAGACCTCGATCAAAGCGAACTGTGGCGACAGGGATTTGCACACAGACGACTTGAGGGATGTGTTGCTGTTGAGGGCCTCTTCGCGAGCAAGCCCGCTCCCACATTCGACCGTGTTCCTCCTGAAGAAACACGGTCGAATGTGGGAGCGGGCTTGCTCGCGAAGGCTATCTCAGCAGCGACGCCAATCAGGAGTAATGCCGCTTGCCCCACGCCAGGAACCCTTCCAGCAGTTCCTTCAACACCACCCGCGTCGGCTCGGCCAAGTCGGCGCGATAACGAAACGGCTCAAACTCTTCCATGTACGTGCACTGCCCCAACTCCAACTGCACGGCGTGGATGTTCTCGGCCGGGTTGCCATAGTGTCGAGTGATATGGCCGCCCTTGAATCGCCCGTTGAGCACATGGCTGTACTGCGGGTGACCGGCGCAGATGGCTTCCAATTGGCTGGCCAGTTGCGGATCGCAGGCCGCTCCGTTGAAGGTGCCAAGGTTGAAGTCCGGCAGCTTGCCTTCGAACAGATGCGGGATCACCGAACGAATCGAGTGCGCATCAAACAGCAGTGCATAGCCGAACTCGGCCTTGAGCCGGGCCAGCTCGTCCTGCAGGGTGCGGTGATACGGCGTCCACACCTGCTCCAGGTACGTGGCGCGCTCGGCCTTGGAAGGTTCCAGGCCTTCGCGAAACAGTGGCACACCGTCGAACAGCGTCGCCGGGTACAAGCCGGTGGTGGCGCCGGCGTACAGCGGTTTGTCGTCGGAGGGCCGATTCAGGTCGATGACAAAACGCGAATACTCCGCCGCCAGGGTGCTGGCGCCCAGTTCTTCGGCGAAGTCATACAGCGTGGGAATGTGCCAGTCGGTGTCCGGCAGGCTTTGCGCCTCGGGGATCAGCCCGGCTTGCACCGCCGGCGTCAGCCGCAGGCCCGCGTGGGGCATGCTGATCAGCAGCGGCACACGGCCTTGTTTGAAGTTCAGAACCTTATCCACAGCAGTACTCCTTAAACGGTGACATCGACGCCGTGGCGCACGACGCGTTTATCCAGCTCGCCGCCCAGCCAGTAGGCCAGGTCGGCGGGGCGATCAATCTGCCAGGCGACAAAATCCGCGACCTTGCCCACCTCCAGCGAGCCGTGGCTGTCCCCCAGACCCAAAGCGGTAGCCGCATGTTGCGTGGCGCCGGCCAGGGCTTCTTCCGGGGTCATGCGGAACAGCGTGCAGGCCATGTTCAGCATCAAGCGCACCGACAATGCCGGCGAGGTGCCCGGGTTGAGGTCGCTGGCGATGGCGATCTTCACACCGTGCTTGCGCAGGGCGTCCATCGGCGGCAGCTGGGTTTCCCGCAGAAAGTAGAACGCCCCCGGCAGCAACACCGCGACGGTGCCGGAGGCGGCCATGGCGATGGCGTCTTCCTCGGTCATGAATTCCAGGTGGTCGGCCGACAGCGCCTGGTACCGCGCCGCCAGACTGGAGCCGTGCAGGGACGACAACTGCTCGGCGTGCAGCTTCACCGGCAAGCCAAGCTTGTGTGCAGCGATGAACACGCGCTCCACCTGCTCCGGCGAGAACGCCAGGTATTCACAGAAGGCGTCGACTGCATCCACCAGGCCTTCCTCTGCCAGCGCCGGCAGCATCTCGGCGCAGATGTGCTCGATGTAAGCATCGGCACGGTCCACGTACTCCGGCGGCAATGCGTGGGCTGCCAGGCACGTGCTGCGTACGCTCACCGGCAGCTCGGCGCCGAGGCGACGGATCACCCGCAGAATCTTGCGCTCGCTGGCCAGGTCCAGGCCGTAGCCGGACTTGATCTCGACGGTAGTAACACCGTCCCGCAGCAAACTGCGCAGGCGCTTTCGGCTACTTTCAAACAGTTCATCTTCGGTCGCCGCACGCGTGGCGCGCACGGTGCTGGCAATACCGCCACCGGCCGCTGCGATTTCGGCGTAGCTCACGCCTTGCAGGCGCTGCTCGAACTCGCCGCTGCGATTGCCGCCGAACACCGTGTGGGTGTGGCAGTCGATCAGCCCCGGCGTGACCCACGCCCCTTGCAGGTCATGGGTGGTCGCGTAGTCCGCCTTCGGCAGTTCGGCACGCGGACCGATCCACTCGATGAGCGTGCCCGAGGTCACGATGGCGGCATCCTCGATGATCGAGTATTTGCCCTGGGCCATGGTTGCGACGTGGCAGTGTTGCCAAAGCGTTTTCATCAACGCCTCCGTTGGGTTATCGATGAGACAAAGCCGGGTCGTAATGAACCTTGGCTGTTTGCCCGGCGGCGGGTTTGACCCACAGCAGATAGGCAACGATCAGCAAGACGATCCATACGGCACCGACCATAAGGGCAGCCTGGGTGTCCGGGAAGTAACCCAGCACGCCGAAGATAAACAGCATGAACACGATGGCGGCCGCTGGCGCATAGGGCCAGAACGGCACCGGGAATTTCAGTGCGGCAATCTGTTCCTTGGTCATCGAGCGACGCATGGCGACCTGGGTAACCAGGATCATCAGCCACACCCACACCGTGGCGAAGGTCGCAATCGAGGCGATCACCAGGAACACGTTTTCCGGGATCAGGTAGTTGAGCACCACACCGCCCAGCAACGCGGCGCCCATCACCACCACGGTCATCCATGGCACGCCCTGGCTCGACAGCTGGGCAAAGCCTTTGGGCGCCTGCCCTTGCTGGGCCAGGCCGTACATCATGCGGCCAGCACCGAAGATGTCGCTGTTGATGGCCGAGACGGCGGCTGAGATCACCACGATGTTGAGGATGGTCGCCGCCGAGCCTATCCCCAGGTTGCTGAAGATCTGCACGAACGGGCTGCCCTGGCTGCCGATCTGCGGCCACGGGTAGATCGCCATCAGCACAAACAACGTCAGTACATAGAACAGCAGGATGCGCAGTGGCACCGCGTTGATCGCCTTAGGGATCACCCGTTGCGGGTCCTTGGCTTCGCCGGCGGTGATGCCAATGATTTCGATGCCGCCAAAGGCAAACATCACCACCGCGAAGGACGCAATCAAGCCGCCCACGCCGTTAGGCATGAAGCCGCCGTGGGCCCACAAGTTGCTGAGGCCGGTGGCCGGCGCTTCGCCCGCCGAGTGAATGCCGAACAGCATGATGCCGAAGCCGCCGAGGATCATCGCGACGATGGCGCCGACCTTGAGCAGTGACAGCCAGAACTCCATTTCGCCAAAGACTTTGACGTTGCACAGGTTCAGGCCGCCGATCAGCAACACGATGCCGAGCACCCAGACCCAGCGCGCGACTTCGGGAAACCAGAAGCCCATGTAGATGCCGAACGCCGTGACGTCGGCGAGGCAGACGATGATCATTTCAAAGGCGTAGGTCCAGCCGAGGATAAAGCCGGCCATTGGGCCCAGGTAGGTGCTGGCGTACTGGCCGAAGGAGCCGGACACCGGGTTGTGCACGGCCATTTCACCGAGGGCGCGCATCACCATGAAGACGGCGGCGCCACCGATCAGGTAGGCCAGGAGTACGGCCGGGCCGGCCATCTGGATGGCGGAGGCGGAGCCGTAGAACAGCCCGGTGCCGATGGCGGAACCGAGTGCCATGAAGCGAATATGTCGGGCGGAGAGCCCACGTTTTAAAGTTTTTTCTTGCTGGTGCATTTCTCGTCCTTAATTATTTTTATCCTGAGAAAATTCGAAGCGGTGTGGAAAAGCTTTTTGTGGCGAGGGAGCTCGCTCCCGCTCGGGTGCGCAGCGCCCGCAAGTTTTTGGGGCCGCTACGCAGCCCAGCGGGAGCAAGCTCCCTCGCCACAAAGAGGGGTTCGATGGCCTTAGAGGCTCGGCAACAACTTCGCCGGCACCAGCTCATTCAGGCAACGCGTCGCCAACAATTCACTGGCAGCATTGATGTCCGGCGCGAAGAACCGGTCCTTCTCATAAAACGCCACTTTGCTGCGCAGAATCCCGCGCGCCTTTTCAAGGGCAGGCGAGGTTTTCAAGCCATTGCGCAGGTCCAGGCCCTGGCACGCCGCCAACCATTCCACCGCCAATACACCACGGGTGTTCTCGGCCATTTCCCACAGGCGTTTGCCCGCAGCCGGCGCCATGGATACGTGGTCTTCCTGGTTGGCCGACGTCGGCAGGCTGTCGACGCTATGGGGATGGGCCAGCGCCTTGTTCTCGCTGGCCAATGCCGCCGCAGTCACCTGGGCGATCATGAAGCCGGAGTTCACACCGCCGTTGCCCACCAGGAATGGCGGCAGTTGCGACATGTGCTTGTCCATCATCAACGAGATACGACGCTCGCTCAGGGAGCCGATTTCCGCGATGGCCAACGCCATGTTGTCAGCGGCCATGGCCACCGGCTCAGCGTGGAAGTTGCCGCCGGAAATCACGTCACCTTCAGCCGCAAACACCAACGGGTTATCCGACACGGCGTTGGCTTCCACCACCAGCACTTCGGCCGCCTGGCGGAACTGGGTCAGGCAGGCGCCCATGACTTGCGGCTGGCAGCGCAGGGAGTACGGGTCCTGGACCTTGTCGCAGTTCTCGTGGGACTGGGACACTTCGCTGCTTTCACCCAACAGGGCGCGATACGCGGCGGCAGCGTCGATCTGGCCGCGCTGGCCACGGGCCGCGTGAATGCGTGCGTCGAACGGCGAGCGCGAACCCAGTACGGCTTCCACCGTCAGGGCGCCACAGGCCAACGCACCGGCGAACAGGTCTTCGCCTTCGAACAGGCCGCGCAGGGCATAAGCGGTGGAAACTTGAGTACCGTTGAGCAGGGCCAAGCCTTCTTTGGCGGCCAGGGTCAGCGGCGTCAGGCCGGCAACTTTCAGCGCCTCGGTGGCTTCCAGCCATTCGCCTTTGTAACGGGCCTTGCCTTCGCCCAGCAGCACCAGCGACATGTGGGCCAATGGCGCGAGGTCACCGGAGGCACCCACCGAACCTTTCAACGGAATGTGCGGGTACACCTCGGCGTTGATCAGGGCGATCAGCGCGTCGATGACCTGCCGGCGAATCCCGGAGAAACCACGGCTCAGGCTGTTGACCTTGAGCACCATGACCAGCCGCACCAGCGCATCGCTGATGGGCTCACCCACGCCAGCGGCGTGGGACAGCACCAGGGAACGCTGGAGGTTTTCCAGGTCTTCGCTGGCGATGCGGGTCGAGGCCAGCAAGCCGAAACCGGTGTTGATGCCGTAGGCGGTGCGGTTCTCGGCGAGAATCTGCTCCACACAGGCGACACTGGCTTCGATCTGGGCCGAGGCGCTGTCATCCAGGCTGAGGGTTACCGGCTGCTGGTAGATGGCCCGCAGTTGGGCAAGGCTCAGTTGGCCTGGAATCAGATTTAGCGCAGTCACATTCATACTCCTTTTGAATTAGGTTTCAGTGCAAATTCGGTAAAACACGGTTCAACAAATCGGAGGTCTTGAGCAACGCGGCGGTGGCTGCGATGTCCGGCGCCAGCCAGCGGTCCTGGTCGTAGGCTGGGACGTGTTCACGCAGCAAACGCCAGGCGGCGTCGGTGCCGGCGCCGAAGCGTTGCTCCTGGAGAAACTCGAACGCCTGGGCTCCCAGCAGGTACTCGATGGCGAGGATCTGGGTGACGTTTTCCAGCACCGAATACAGCTTCAGCGCGGCGTTGGTGCCCATGCTCAGGTGGTCTTCCTGCAAGCCCGAAGTGACGAAATTGTCGAGCACCGCCGGTTGCGCCAACTGGCGGTTTTGCCCGCACAGCGAGGCCGCGACGTACTGCACGATCATCATCCCGGAGTTGACCCCGGGGTTGCTCACCAGGAACGCCGGCAAGCCACTCACGTGCGGGTTGATCAGGCGGTCCAGGCGGCGCTCGGCGATGGAGCCGATTTCCGCCATGGCGATGGCCAACATGTCTGCCGCCAGGGCCACGGACTGCCCGTGGGGGTTGGCCTGGGACACCACGCGGTAGTTGTCCGGGGTGCCGAGCACCAGCGGGTTATCAGTGGCGCCGTTGAGCTCGGTTTCGATCTGGCGGGTAGCGTGTTCCAGTTGGTCACGGGCGGCGCCGTGCACCTGGGGAATCGAACGGATGCTCAGGGCGTCCTGGGTACGAATGCCTTTGCTGCTGGCGATCACTTCACTGCCGTCCAGCAACGCCCGCAGGTTGATGCCCACTTGCTGCATGCCCGGGTGCGGCTTGAGGGCAATGATTTCTTCGTCGAAGGCGTCGATCTGGCCGCGCTGGGCTTCGAAACTCATGGCACCGATTACGTCGGCCCATTGCAGCAGGCGGTGCGCATCGGCCAGGGCCAGGCAGCTGAGGCCGGTCATGCACGGCGTGCCGTTGACCAGGCACAGCCCGTCCTTGGCACCGAGCACCACCGGCTGCAAACCTTCTTCGGTCAGCGCCTGGTGCGCCGGAACGATACGGCCCCGATAGCTGACATCGCCGACGCCGAGCAAGGCGACGCCAATATGCGCCATGTGGGTCAGGTAACCCACCGAGCCCTGGGACGGCACCTGCGGCGTGATGCCATGGTTGAGCAGCCCCAGCAGCGAATGCACCACCTGCGGATGCAGGCCGGATTTGCCGTGGCTGTAGTTGATGATCGCCGCGCAAATGATCGCGCGGGTTTGCTCCACACTCAGTGGCGCGCCGACGCCGCAGGCATGGCTGAGCAAGGTGTTGCGCGACAGCCGGCTCAGCTGTTCGTCCTTGAGGGACACATTGCACAAGGCGCCCAGGCCGGTGTTGATACCGTAGGCGCGCTCGCCGCTGCTGACGATGCGCTGGACGATGGCCTGGGCATTGTCGATGCGCGCCCAGGCGTGGCCCGAGAGTTCGAGGATCGCACCGTGGCGGGCCACGGCGACCACGTCCTGCCAACGCATCGGGGCGTCGGCGATGATGATTTTTTCAGCCTGGGACATCGTTGTACCTTCTTCAATTCTTGTGCAGCCTTACCGGCCTCTTCGCGAGCAAGCCCGCTCCCACATTTGAAATGCATTCCCCCGTGGGAGCGGGCTTGCTCGCGAAGAGGCCAGCCGGCTCACCACAAGATCCGGATCAGACCACCGCAGCCCGCCGCTGAACAAACCGGTCCACATATTCATCCGCCGGCGAGTGCAGGATTTCCCGGGGCGTGCCGACCTGGATCAGCTTGCCGTCCTTGAGGATCGCAATGCGGTTGCCGATGCGCACGGCCTCGTCGAGGTCGTGGGTGATAAAGACGATGGTCTTGTGCAGGGTCTTTTGCAGCTCCAGCAACTGGTCCTGCATCTCGGCGCGGATCAGCGGGTCGAGGGCGCTGAACGCTTCGTCCATCAGGATGATGTCGGTGTCGGCCGCCAGGGCGCGAGCCAGGCCCACCCGTTGGCGCATGCCGCCGGAGAGCTGGTGCGGGTATTTGTTTTCGTAGCCTTTGAGGCCCACGGTTTCGATCCAGTGCAGCGCACGCTCGGTGCACACTTGCTTGGTTTCGCCGCGCACTTTCAGGCCGTAGGCGACGTTGTCCACCACGCTCTTGTGGGGCAGCAGGCCGAAGCTCTGGAACACCATGCTGATCTTGTGCCGGCGGAATTGGCGCAGGGCTTCCATGTCCAGTTGCAGGATGTCTTCGCCGTCCACCAGGATCGCGCCGCTGGTGGGGTCAATCAGGCGGTTGAAGTGGCGCACCAGGGTCGACTTGCCGGAACCCGACAGGCCCATGATCACGAAGATCTCGCCGGTGCCGATGCTCAGGGACAGGTCGTTCACACCCACCACGCAACCAGTCTCGGCCAGCACCTGGTCCTTGGTCTTGCCCTGGCCAACCAGCGCCAGCGCTTCCTTGGAACGATTGCCGAAGATCTTGAATACGTTTTTGACTTCAATCTTGCTGACGGTAGTCATTTGCTCGCCTCATGCCGTGGACGACCATAGGCCTGGGTAATGCGGTCGATGACCACTGCGAGAATCACGATCGCCAGACCGGCTTCAAGGCCACGTCCGACGTTAAGCGTCTGGATACCGACCAACACGTCTTCACCCAGGCCACGGGCACCGATCATCGAGGCGATGACCACCATCGACAGGGCCATCATGGTGGTCTGGTTGATCCCGGCCATGATGCTCGGCAGCGCCAGCGGCAGTTGCACGCCGAACAGTTGCTGCCAGCGGTTGGCACCGAAGGCGTTGATCGCTTCCATGACTTCGCCGTCTACCTGGCGAATGCCCAGGTCGGTCAGGCGAATCAGTGGAGGAGCGGCATAGATCACCGTGGCGAAAATCGCCGGGACCTTGCCCAGGCCGAACAGCATCAGCACCGGGATCAGGTACACGAAGCTGGGCATGGTTTGCATGATGTCCAGCAGCGGCATAAGCACCGAACGCAGGCGGTTGCTACGGGCCGACAATATTCCCAGGGGAATGCCGATCAGCACCGAGATCACCGTGGCCACCATCATCAGCGCCAGGGTTTGCATCAGCTTGTCCCACAGGCCAACGGCGCCCACCAGGAACAGCAAACCGACAATCACCCCTGTAGTGACGACCTTGCGCGTGGCGTGCCAGGCGATGCCGCCGACAATTGCCAGCATCAGCCACCAGGGGGCTGCGCGCAGCACACCTTCAAGATTGACGATGGCCCACAACAGGGTATCGGAGATGTGCCGGAACACATCGCCGTAGTTGGTCACCAGCGAGTCAACCCAACTGTTGACCCAATCGGCGATGGAAAACGTAAAACTCTCAGGAAACATAGTGTGCTCTCGATCCAGTGGGTTGTGGCCGGGCGTCCGGTTGCCTGCGAGGGCAACCGGAAACGCTCAACCTACAAGGCCGCGTCGATTTTCTTGGCTGCGTCGTCGCTCACCCATGCGTGCCAGACTTCAGGATGTTCCTTGAGGAAAATTTTCGCCAGTTTTGGTGATTCGATTCGTTCTTTGGCCATGCGGCCCAGGTTCTGGTTCAGCAGGTCGATGGGCAGGTTGACCTTTTCCAGCACGGCCACCAATTCCGGGGCTTGCTCGTGGAAGGTCTTGGACAGACCGACCTTGATGCTCACGCTTTTATCCACACCGGGCTTTTCTTCCAGCTTCACCAGGTCGACCTGGCCCATCAACGGGGTGGGCGACCAGTAGTAGAACAGGATCGGCTCGCCACGCTTGTAGCTCGACAACACCGCCGCATCCAGCGCCGGGCCGGTGCCTGGGCGGAAGTTGGTGTAGGTGCTTTCCAGGCCATAGCTTTTCAGCATCTCGCTGTTGTCCAGCTCACAGGTCCAGCCGGCCGGACAGTTGTAGAAACGGCCCTTGGACGGCTCTTCCTGGTCCTTGAACACCGAGGCGTATTTGGCCAGGTCGGCGATGTTTTTCAGGTCCGGCGCCTTGGGCTCCAGCTTGCGCTTGGCGTCGCCTTCGATCACGTAGCGCGGCACGTACCAACCTTCGACAGCGCCCACCACCGGAGCACCGACACCCACGACTTTGCCGGCCTTCTCGGCCTTGTTCCAGACTTCGCTGCGGCCTACCCACTCCTCGGCGAACACCTGAATGTCATTGCTGCTCAGGGCGTTTTCCATGGTGATGGAGTTACCCGGCAGGCTGTCGGTTTTGCAGTCATAGCCTTTTTCCAGCACGGTTTGCAGGATGTCGGTCAGCAACATGCCGCTTTCCCAGTTCAAACCGGCAAATTTCACCGGCTTGCCGGACTCGCACCAACCTGCCGCCTGGGCGCCGGCAGTGGCCAGCAAGCCAGCAGAGAACAACGTGGTCAGCAGGGTCTTATGCATTTTCATTGTGTGACGCTCCCAATCATGAAATGGATTACGGCAGTCAAAAGGCGTCCTGCCTTGTCCACGTCCCATCAGGCCTGTGCAGCCAGCCCGTTTGTCGTTGGTACAGCGCCCTGCTCTACCGGCAGGATCAAACGTTCAGGCGTCGG
The DNA here is from genome assembly GCF_020515595.1 of Pseudomonas sp. MWU16-30323. NCBI lineage: Bacteria > Pseudomonadati > Pseudomonadota > Gammaproteobacteria > Pseudomonadales > Pseudomonadaceae > Pseudomonas > Pseudomonas sp. MWU16-30323. Next base: position 143,520 of record NZ_JAIWYM010000010.1, on the reverse strand, counting down.
GCTGTGCCATTTTCTGGCAGCCCAGTAGTACAGCGCAGCCGGCACCACCAGGCCGATGATCCAGGAGATATCGGTATCACCGAGGCTGGCGACCAGTGGCCCGGTGTAGAAGTGCGTGGAGATGAAGGGCATCTGAATCAGTACGCCAAACACGTAGATGCTGATGCCCATCAGGTTCCAGCGACCGTAGCGGCCGTCGGGATTGGACAGCGCCGGAATGTCGTAGCGCTCTTTGGTGATGCAGTAGAAATCCACCAGGTTGATCGCGCTCCACGGCGTGAAAAACGCCAGCAGGAACAGGATGAACGCGGAGAAATCCTTGAGGAACGAGTCCTTGCCCAACAACGCCAGCGCGGCGGCAAGCGACACCATGACGAAGATGTACAACAGCCGCGTGCCACTGCCGATATGTCGGCTGCCACGGAAGCCGCTGATGATCGTCGCGATGGACATGAAGCTGCCGTAGGCATTGAGGGTGGTCACGGTGACCTTGCCGAAGGCGATGCTGAAATACAGCAGCGCCGCGACGATCCCGGTGCCGCCCAGGCCGACGATAAACGACACTTCATGGTGAGCGAATTGCGAACCGGCCAGGGCCGCCGCAAACACCCCAAACACCATCGAAGCCTGCGCGCCGATCACTGAACCCAGGCCCACGGCCCAGAAGGTTTTCGACGCTTGCGTGCTGCGCGGCAAATAGCGCGAGTAGTCCGCCACGTAAGGGCCGAACGCAATCTGCCAGGACGCCGACAGGGAAATCGCCAGCAGGAAACTGCTGAGGGAAAAATGCTTGTTGCCCAGCAACGCACCGATGTCGTTACCGACCAGCAGCTTGTAGAACAGGTACACGAAGGCAACCACACCCAGCACGCTGGCGATGCGACCGATACCGTGGATCACCCGGTAGCCGAAGATCGTGAACACCATGATCAGCCCGGCGAACAACACGATGCCGACCCAGTCTTCGACGTGGAGCAACTGCGCCACCGCCTGCCCCGCCAGCAATGAGCCGCTGGCGGAAAACCCGATGTACATCAGGCACACCAGCACCAGCGGGATCACCGCGCCATATACGCCAAACTGCACGCGGCTGGAGATCATTTGTGGCAAGCCCAATTGCGGGCCCTGGGCTGCGTGCAGCGCCATGACGCCGCCCCCCAGCAGTTGACCGATCAACAGACCGATCAACGACCAGAACACATCACCGCCCAACACCACGGCCAGGGCCCCGGTGACAATCGCGGTGATTTGCAGGTTGGCACCCAACCACAGGGTGAACTGACTCAATAGACGGCCGTGTCTTTCCGCTTCCGGGATGTAGTCGATCGAACGCCTTTCGATCAACGGGGTGGTGCTTGCACGAGCGTCTGTTACAGCCATTGTTGTTCAACCTCTGATGGATTGTTCTGTATGCGGATTGCTCTTCTGTGGGAGCTGGCTTGCCTGCGATGGCATCACCTCGGTCTTACTGAAAAACCGAGTCGTCTGCATCGCGGGCAAGCCCGGCTCCCACAGGACCGAGCCAGTCTTTACTTGATCATCGGGAGATTGAGGCCCTGCTCTTTGGCGCAATCGATGGCGATCTGGTAACCCGCATCGGCATGACGCATCACGCCGGTGGCCGGGTCGTTGTGCAGTACGCGGGCGATGCGCTCGGCCGCTTCGTCGGTACCGTCGCAGACGATCACCATGCCGGAGTGCTGGGAGAAGCCCATGCCGACGCCGCCGCCGTGGTGCAGCGAAACCCAGGTAGCGCCGCTGGCGGTGTTGAGCAAGGCGTTGAGCAGTGGCCAGTCGGACACGGCGTCGGAACCGTCCTGCATCGATTCGGTTTCACGGTTGGGGCTGGCCACCGAGCCGGAGTCCAGGTGGTCGCGGCCAATCACGACCGGCGCCGACAGCTCGCCGCTGCGCACCATTTCGTTGAATGCCAGGCCGAGCTTGGCGCGCTGGCCCAGGCCAACCCAGCAGATACGTGCCGGCAAGCCCTGGAAGCTGATGCGCTCGCGGGCCATGTCCAGCCAGTTGTGCAGGTGGGCGTCGTCCGGGATCAGCGCTTTGACTTTGGCGTCGGTCTTGTAGATGTCTTGCGGGTCGCCGGACAGCGCAGCCCAGCGGAACGGACCGATACCACGGCAGAACAGCGGGCGGATGTAGGCCGGTACGAAACCCGGGAAGTCGAAGGCGTTTTCCACGCCTTCTTCCTGGGCCATCTGGCGGATGTTGTTGCCGTAGTCGAAGGTCGGGATGCCTTGCTTCTGGAACTCGAGCATGGCTTTGACGTGCACGGCCATGGATTGCTTGGCGGCCTTGATCACTTCGGCCGGTTCGGTCTTGGCGCGGGCGCGGTATTCGTCCCAGGTCCAGCCGGCGGGCAGGTAACCGTTGAGCGGGTCATGGGCGCTGGTCTGGTCGGTGACCATGTCCGGGCGCACGCCACGCTTGACCAGTTCCGGCAGGATTTCCGCCGCGTTGCCCAGCAGGGCGATGGAGATCGCGCGGCCTTCCTTGGTGTATTTCTCGATGCGCGCCAGGGCGTCGTCGAGGTCGGTGGCTTGCTCGTCGACGTAGCGGCTGCTCAGGCGGAAATCGATGCTGACCTGCTGGCATTCGATGTTCAGCGAGCACGCGCCGGCGAGCGTCGCGGCCAGCGGCTGGGCGCCGCCCATGCCGCCGAGGCCGGCGGTCAGGACCCAACGGCCCTTGAGGTCATCGTTGTAATGTTGGCGGCCGGCTTCGACGAAGGTTTCGTAGGTGCCCTGCACGATGCCCTGGCTGCCGATGTAGATCCAGCTGCCGGCGGTCATCTGGCCGTACATGGCCAGGCCTTTGGCGTCGAGTTCGTTGAAGTGTTCCCAGCTGGCCCAGTGCGGCACCAGATTGGAGTTGGCGATCAGTACGCGCGGGGCATTGCTGTGGGTCTTGAATACGCCGACGGGTTTGCCGGATTGCACCAGCAGGGTTTCGTCGTCGTTGAGGTTGGTCAGGCTTTCGACGATCTGGTCGTAGCATTCCCAGTTTCGCGCGGCCCGGCCGATGCCGCCGTACACCACCAGTTCTTTCGGGTTCTCGGCCACCTGTGGGTCGAGGTTGTTCATCAGCATGCGCAGCGGTGCTTCAGTCAGCCAGCTTTTGGCGGTGAGCGTGTTGCCACGGGCAGCGCGGATTTCAACGTCACGGTACTTGGTAGGCTTGGTCACAAAAAATTCCTCAACGATCAATGCGCGAACATGATTGGTGCGAAGAGGATGTTCATGGACTCTTACGCACACATCTTTACTTGTACATACAAGCATATGCAATCAGGCGGCCAACTTCGCTGAGGGCCGTTGCAGATTTTTTGCGAGCGGGAGCGCAAGCCTTTAAGAACAAGGCTTCGCGGCTTGATGAATTTTCTTGCAGGCGGTTTTTACAGCGAGGGAGGCTTGTTACTCAGGCCGGCTTTTGCGCCATGCTGGGGCATTCGGTAACAAGTTGGTGCGGGGTATTGGAAACACGATGTGGGGGAAGACCCCCCACCTGTTCAAGCCCGTGCAGTCAGTTCGATGACGCAGCAACGGCCGGTGACGCTGACGTCCAGCAGGCCGGTGTTACCGTCCAGTTGCAGGCAGTCGTGACGGTTCAACCGCTCACCGAGCGCCTTCACTTCATCGGCCACACTGAACACCAGCACGCTGTGGGCGGCGCTGAAGAAACGCTGCGTACCGTCCATCCATTGCAACCGCGCTTGATAGCGTTGCGGCGAATAGATGAGGTTGAAATCGCGGATCGGCCCACCGATCAATCGGCAGGACACCTGGCTGTCACCCTTGAACGGGAATGGCTGCAGCGGTAACAACCCGAGTTGCTCCTCGCCGTCCACTGTCAGCACCATGCCCGAGCCTTGCAGCACGGTGATGATCCGCTGGTACCCGGCAAAGGTGGAGAACCCGCCGGACTCGGCGATATCGGCAATCGACAGGCGCCAGCCGAAACCGTCCAGGCCCTCGCCCGCGTCACGGGTGATTTCTTCAGTGCTGCCGCCGCCGTTTTTCCACGGCATGCGGATGTAATCGGCGGCGCGCCAGACTTTCATCGAACTCATTTACTGAAACGTCCTTCCAGGCTATGACGGGAACCGGGGTGGATCAAACGCGCAGCCGTGACCGGCTGGCGGCCAGACCAGGTGCGGCGGCGAATCAACAGGCATGGCTCGCTGGTTTCGATTTGCAGCAACGTGCATTCATCGGCGTCGGCCAGGATCGCCTCCACCACGTGCTCGCCTTCGGTCAGCGGCGCCACCTGGTTGAGGTAGGCATAAGGCGTTTGCTGGGTGAAATCCTGCTGCAGGTATTCCGGCGCGACCAGGGCGTTGACGAAGCGGTCTTCGATTTGCACCGGGATGTCGTTTTCGTAGTGCACGATCAACGAATGGAATACCCGCCCGCCTTCGCGCATTTCCAGGGCGACGGCGCGCTCGGAACCGGCGGCTTCTTCACCGAGGGTGATGACTTTGCACGTATGACGATGACCGCGCGAGGCAATCTCATCGGCGATGTTGTGCACTTCAAACAGGGCCGATTGACTCTTGGGCTCGGCGACGAATGTGCCCACACCTTGCATGCGCACCAGCAGGCCTTCGGCGGTCAACTCGCGCAGCGCGCGGTTGATGGTCATGCGGCTGAAGCCCAGTTGGTTGACCAGTTCGCTTTCCGACGGCACGCGATAATGCGGCGGCCAATTGCCGTTGAGAATCTGCTGGCTGATCATCTGTTTGACGCGGGCGTACAAGGGCGCCGGACTTTCGTCCATGTGGGCAGCCAGTGGAGACTTGGCAGGCGGAGTCGGCACGGGAAATCCTTGTAGGTGAAAAAGAAGCATAGCTTGCCGGAGTTTACCGAGCAGGCAAACGTCTGTATATGTATATACAAATAAACACACGACCGGGGTGCCTGAATCATGTCCGCTTTCTTTGCCGAACGCGCGCTGCTGCCTAATGGATGGGCCAACGATGTACGTCTTGAAGTCAGCGCCGATGGCCGGCTGACCCAGGTTGAGCCCAACGCCAGTGCAGACGGTGCCGAACGGCTCAGGGGCCCGGTGCTGGCGGGCATGCCGAACCTGCATTCCCACGCGTTCCAGCGGGCGATGGCCGGGCTGGCGGAAGTCGCCGGCAACCCGAATGACAGCTTCTGGACCTGGCGCGACCTGATGTACCGGATGGTTGGCAAGATCAGCCCCGACCAACTGCGGATCATCGCGCGCCAGCTGTATATCGAAATGCTCAAGGCCGGCTACACCTCGGTGGCCGAATTTCACTACGTGCACCACGACGTCAGCGGCCAACCCTATGCCGACCCTGCGGAGTTGTCGCGACAAATCAGCCAGGCCGCCGCCAGCAGCGGTATCGGCCTGACCTTGCTGCCGGTGCTCTACAGCCACTCCGGTTTCGGCGGCCAGGCGCCCAATGAAGGCCAGCGGCGCTTTATCAACAGCACCGAACATTACCTGAACCTGCAATCACGCCTGCAACCGATTCTGGCTGCGCAACCGGCGCAACAACTGGGCCTGTGCTTCCACTCACTGCGCGCGGTAACACCCCAACAGATCAGCGACGTGCTGGCCGCCAGCGACAAGACGTGCCCGGTGCATATCCATATCGCCGAGCAGCAAAAGGAAGTCGACGACTGCCTGGCCTGGAGCGGCCAGCGTCCGCTGCAATGGCTGTATGACCATGTTGAAGTGGATCAGCGCTGGTGCCTGGTGCATGCCACCCACGCCAACCCGGAAGAAGTGACGTTAATGGCCAAGAGCCGGGCGATTGCCGGGCTGTGCCTGACCACTGAAGCCAACCTGGGGGACGGGATTTTCCCGGCGGTGGACTTCCTGGCCCAGGGCGGGCGCATGGGGATTGGTTCCGACAGCCATGTATCGCTGAGCGTAGTGGAAGAATTGCGCTGGCTGGAATATGGGCAGCGGCTGCGGGACCAGCGACGCAACCGGCTGTATCGCAGCGATCAACCGATGGTCGGCCGTACGCTGTTCGATGCCGCGCTGGACGGTGGTGCCGAAGCGCTGGGGCAGCCGATTGGGCGCCTGGAAGTCGGCAAGCGTGCGGACTGGCTGGTGCTGGATGGCAACGATCCGTACCTGGCGACGGCAAACGAAGACGGGATTCTCAATCGCTGGCTGTTTGCCGGTGGTGATCGCCAGGTGCGCGATGTGCTGGTGAACGGCCAGTGGGTGATTCGCGACGGGCATCACGCCGCCGAAGAAGACAGCAGCCGGGCGTTTACCCAGGTTCTGCGGGATTTGCTGGGCTAACAGACAATACATAACAAAATGTGGGAGCTGCCTTGCCTGCGATAGCGATGGTGAATCCAACACCGCTATCGCAGGCAAGCCAGCTCCCACATTGGAACGATGGCGCTCTTGCGTTACTGAGAAGTCTTCGCCATCTGCTTGTCCGACGTACGCCAGATCAAGCGCGTGGTGTCATACCCCTGTTGTCGCGCCCTGCTCAGCAGGTCTTCGCGGGTGTCGGCGCTGACCGTCGGCGTGCGCGACAATAACCACATGTAGCGCCGGCTCGGGCTGCCGACAATGGCGGTCTTGTAGTCATCGCTGACGTACAGCACCCAGTAATCGCCCTTGGCCACGCCCGGCAACAGCGAGGTGAACCAGTTATTGAATTCAACCCACAGTTTGTCGGTCCTGCCGGCAACCTGCGGCGTGGCCGTGCCCTTGGCTTCTTGCCACTTCCACTCAGGCGTCAGGCAGCGGTTGAACACCGACATATTGCCGTCGGGCAACAGCGTGTAGCGGGCTTCGGACTGTGCGCAATTGCGCTGGAAGTACATCGGCAAACGGGCCAACTCATACCAGGTGCCCTGGTAACGCTTGAGGTTGACGCTGCCGACAGTCTTGGGTTGCAGATCATCGCCAGAATGGCTGGCGCAGCCCGCCAAAAACAGGCTGGCGCAGAGGTATAGAACGAAACGCATCATGTTGTTTTTCTCCCGCAGGCTTGCGCCCCGGTTTACTTCAGGCCTTGCCCGGAAAAAATCAGTACTTTGTCACCGGCGTATTGCACGCTGATAAAGCTGTTTTTATCGCCCCAGGTGCAACTGGACATACCCAGCGCGCCAGAACAATCAGTCGGCTTACCCAGCAACGACTCCACTTCGGCCTTGGGCATGCCGGCCGACAGTTTTGCGTAATTTTCTTGGGTGACCTTGCTGCAAGCGGCCAGAAGCACGCAAAACGACAACAGGGCGAGACGGCGTAACGACATGGAATAACTCCTGGAGAGACGAAGCAGCTTGGGGGTCTGCCAGAAGCTTAGAAGGGAAAAGAGGTGTCTGGTTCCCGACGAGGGAAAACAAAAAAGCCCCGAAAACGCTGAAACGTTTCGGGGCTCAGTCAAGCGAATGAAATCACTGTAGGAGCGAGCTTGCTCGCTCCTACAGGTAACCAGGCTTACGCCTTGTGGTAGCCGGTCACACGCTCAACTTCTTCCTTCGAACCCAGGAACACCGCCACACGCTGGTGCAGGCCTTCAGGCTGGATGTCGAGGATGCGCTGGTGGCCGTCGGTGGACGCACCGCCCGCCTGCTCAACCAGGAACGACATCGGGTTGGCTTCGTACATCAGGCGCAGTTTGCCCGGCTTGGACGGCTCGCGGCTGTCACGTGGGTACATGAACAAGCCACCACGGGTCAGGATGCGGTGCACGTCGGCGACCATCGCAGCCACCCAGCGCATGTTGAAGTTCTTCTTCAACGGACCTTCTTCGCCTGCCATCAACTCACCCACATAGCGGGTAACCGGCTCTTCCCAGTGGCGCTGGTTGGACATGTTGATCGCAAATTCCTGGGTGGACGCAGGAATGGTGATGTCTTCGTGGGTGAGCACGAAGCTGCCCATTTCACGGTCCAGGGTGAAGCCTTTGACGCCGTCGCCCAGTGTCAGTACCAACATGGTCTGTGGGCCGTAGATCGCGTAACCGGCAGCGACCTGCTGGGTACCTGGCTGCAGGAAGGCCTTTTCGTTCAGGGCTTCGTTCTGGCTCAGGTATTCGTTCGGGCAACGCAGTACCGAGAAGATGGTGCCAACCGGCGCGTTGATGTCGATGTTCGACGAACCATCCAATGGGTCGAATACCAGCAGGTAGGCGCCTTTCGGGTATTTGCCCGGGATCTGGTAGGCATTGTCCATTTCTTCGGACGCCATGCCGGCCAGGTGACCGCCCCATTCGTTGGCTTCCAGCAGGATTTCGTTGGAAATCACGTCGAGCTTCTTCTGCACTTCGCCTTGTACGTTTTCAGTGCCCATGCTGCCCAGGACACCACCCAACGCGCCTTTGGAGACGGCGTGGCTGATTTCCTTGCAAGCACGCGCCACCACTTCGATAAGGAAGCGCAGATCGGCAGGCGTGTTGTTGCTGCGGGTCTGCTCGATCAAATAGCGACTCAGGGTAACGCGGGACATGGAAGGCTCCGGAAAGTGGGGGCTAAAAACCCGCGCAGTTTAACGCGAGTCGGGGCGTATTTCCTCCTATCAGAGGATTTAAACCCAATAGAGTTCATGGACTTTATTTAACGTGCCACCGGCGGCTTGCGCAGCAAACTGTAGGCCATGGCTCCGAGTGCCGCCACACCGAGCAGCAGCACGGCCCAAAGACCGAGCTTTTTCCAGTTCGGCCCGGCATCGACAGGGGTCGCAACCGCAGGCGAACTCACCACCGCTTCGCCCGCCACGTTGGCCTGCCCAAGCGCGGCGAAGCGTTCAGCGCTGTAATCCGGGATCAACGTTGACAGCGGCAAATTCGCACCTTTCACCGACGGATTGCCCAATGCCAAGGTGAACGGTGGTTCGCCCCGCGCCAGGAACACCAACTGGGTGGCCCGCACCGCAAAGCTCAAGGTCGGGGCCTCAACACCCAGGCCACCGCCGCGCTCGTCCACATCAAGCTTGAGCTGGGCAACAGCCTGGCCTGGCAGCTGTAATTCATTCTGCAAAACGTCCTGGCCATTTTGCGTCAGCCGGTAGAGCAAGCCGCTGCTCAGGGGCTGCCAGGCCTGATTGCTCTCTCGGCGGCCCGACAGAGTGACGGGTGCAAGGCTGTTGGGTTGGCTCAGGTCGATGCGCAAGCGTTCGACATTCAGTGCGCTGGGCAACTGCCAGCTGTATTCCCCGGCCTTGAGACGGCTGCCCGACAACGGCTGCGACCACACCAGCGGCAACGGCAGGCTATGGGCGCTGACACTCTCCACCTGCGCCGACGTCAGTGCCGGTGCGGCCTGGCCTTTCCAGAGCAGACGCAGGTAACGCGCCGACTGCCCCGGTAAACTCACTTCGTGCTGCTCGACCCGCTCATCGGCAAACGACAGTCTCGCCACCTGCCCTTCGCCCCAGGCGCGCCAGTGCTGCAAGTCATCACTGGCTTCGATGCTGAAGCGCTGGAAGCCGTCGCGCTCGCTGGTCCAATCGAGGATCAGTTGCTGCAACGGCGCCTTGATCCCACTGGCGTCGAGCAACCAGCCGCGCAGGACCTCTTCGCCGGCCTCCAATTGGCTAGGCGGCTGCACTTGCACCAACGTGCCGGTGGACGTGGATTGCACACGCACGCTGGGCACGGCTTCAGCGGAGTCGGCCGCGGCGTACAACGGGAACCACTTCACGTTGGACAGGCTACGGCTTTCGGTGCTTTGCGCCGACTGCCGCGCCAGCGCGTAGGCCTGGGGTTCGCCGGCTGCGTTGAACACCCGCACATCGCTCAGGTCGGCCTGACGGGCACTCAATTGCACCGCCAGCGGCAGCTCCAGGCGGTACCACGGGCCTTCGCCGCTGACCGTCAGCGGTACCCGCGTGGTGAAATCGGCGGGCGTTTCCTGACCCCACGCCGAGAACGTTGTGCACAACCCCAACAGCGCCACACTCAGCTTGCCCATCAAGAGGCCACTCCTTCAGTTTCAACCACCGGCTCGGCGCGCTTGGGCGGCAGCGGGGCGAAATAGCCCACCACCAGCAACAGCCCGCCCACACCGATAAACGATACGATCCGCGCCAGCCCGCCACGGTTGCTCAATTCGACGAAAAACAATTTGGCGACCACCAGGGCAATCAACGCCGCACCGATCAGCCACACCTCTCGCCGATGACGCAGATGGCCGCCGATCATCAGGCTCAAGGCAATCAAGGTCCAGACGATCGACAACCCGGCCTGCACCAGCATCGACTCCAACAGCGCATCCGGATGGAACGGCACGCCGGCCCAATGGTGAGCCGTGCGCATCACCAGCGCGGTGAAGAAGGCGAACAACGAGACACCGGCGACCGCCTGGGCGACCAGCTCGGCGCGCGGCCCGCGTTCTGGTGCGGCACTGCGAGACCACAGGTACACACCCAGCAGTGCGAACAACAATCCCAGATCCAAGGGGTTAAGCAGCGGTACATACGGCAGCGGCTCGGCGGTGCCGTCACTGAAGATATTCGCCAGCCAGAACCAGCCGAGCATCAGCACCGCCAGCGGCAGCGCGGCATACAATCGGTACTCGCGTGGGTACGCCGACACCGGCCACGGCCAACGGCGCGGCGCAGCGGCCAGCACCAGGTACAGGCTCGGCAGAATCGCCCAGCCCAGCCAGCGCCAGGCGTTGTATTCCTCGGACAGCAGCAACAGGCCGTAGCGCAACTCCAGCGCCAGCACGCCGATCAGCAGCCAGCAACCGAGCACGTGCGCGGCGCCCAGGGCTTTTTGCGGGATGACCAACGCCAGGCGCCGCAGCGACACGAAGTGCACCGCAAACACCGCCGCCCACGCCAGCCAGGCGAAGTTCGCCGCCGGGTGATAACGCGAGCCCCACGCACCCAGCAACACCACGCCCGCCGCCGGCATCAACAGCGTGCACAGCAAGCCCAGCGACGCCCATTGCAGCCGCAAGGCCAATACGGCCCAGATCGCCACACTCACCGCCGCCACCGCCAACAGCCAGGTGCCTTGCAGCATCGACGGCGCAAAACGCAGCACTTCACTGACCAACGCCAGCGTCCACCAGCCCGCGCCCCACACCAGCAGCACGTCGGACAGCCGCTGCAAACTCAGCGCTTCGAACACCGGTGCATGCGGCCGGCGCTGCAAGCGCCAGGCACCGACCAGTGCTGCCAGCCCGAGCACCATCGGCGTCCAGAAACCGCTATGGCCCAAAGGACGCAAACCCTCGCTGGTCAGCGGCCCGAGCAGGTCCGGCACCGCGATCAGGAACGAAGCGCCACCGATCACCTGCAGCAACAACCCGAACACAAAACTGACGCGCTGTTGCAGATACAGGCTCAGCCAGATGATCAACAAGCCGCTGGCCGCCCACACGCCGCTGGCGGTCTCCCATGGCAGCACAAACAGCACCGCGAGGTTGATCAGCACCAGTCCGGCCAACAGCACCACCGACAGGCCACGCAACAACCGCACATCGCTGCGCACCAGGGTGTCCCGCGCGGCCAGCAGCATGCCGCCGATCAACGCCAGGCCAATCAGCGAAGCCGTGAGCAGCCCGCTCCAACCCGCACTGAACACCGCGCCGGAATCGGCGCCCGTCCGCAACCGCAGCAGGAACAGCGCCCCACCCAGCAGTTGCACGGCAAATGCGGTGAAGAGGAACGTGCGCGAGCCGATGCGTAGACCGACCAGCAAAGTCGCAAGGCCCGCAAGCGCCCAGCTGATGGCGGTGCCTTGGGTCGACAGCAGCAGCGGCGCAAGCAGGTACAAGAAACCCAGGCCGACGCTGGCCAACACTGGCAAGCCACGACGCTCCCACTGCGCCGCTTGCTCCACCGGCGCCTTGCGCAACTGGAAGAAACTGAACAGCAACGCCGCACCCAGCAACAACGCACCCAACGGTGCGCCATCCAACAGACTGGTCTCGCCCACCCGCAATTCGCTGAGGAACGCCAGCGCCGAGCCGACTTGCAACAGCAAGCCAAACGCCCGCGCCAACGGCCGTTGCTGGCGCAGGCCAAGCCAGAATATCCCGGCGCCTTCCACGGCCCAGGCCGCCGCCGTCCAGCGTGCATCGAGGCCCAGGGGAATCGCCAGGCTGGCAAAGATCACACCCAGCGCCAGGCAGGTTTCCGCCAGCAGCAAGGCGCGACCGCCGCTCAACAAACGGGCCAGGCCCATGTAGATAATGCCCAGGGCCAGCGCGCTGAACGCGGCGGCAAACTCCAGGTGCTGCACCAGCGCAAACTGCAGCCCGAAACCCACCAGCGGCGGACCGAACAGCATGCTGCCGTCGACATAGTCGCCCTTGGCCGCCGACCAACGCAGCAGCGCGCCACGGCTGTCATCGTCCGGCGCGTCGCGCATCTCCAGCAACTTGCGCCGGGCGAACAACAGGCCGATGCCCAGGTACATCAGGAAAAACACAATCAGGAACGGCTCGGTGCTCCACAGCAACTCCGGCGTATAAGAGCGCATGCCCCAGGCGAAGCCGATACCGAAGGTGCCGACAAAGCCGATCAGGTTGAGCAGGCGCCAGGCCTTGAACCAGGCGATGGCGAGAATGCCCGCGTTGAGCAGGGCGAAGTAACTGAACAGCGCCACATGATTGCCAGCGCCGGTAGACGTAAGAATAGGTGCGGCAAAACCGCCGAGGGCGGCGGCGCAGGCCAGGCCGAGGGCGTCCTGGGTAATCGCCAGGATCGCCGAGAACACCGTGACAGCCACCAGCAAGCCAAGGGCTGCACCGGGATCAAGCAGCGGATGCAGGCGCATCGCGGCGAACACCGTCAGGTACAGCACGGCAATACCGGTGCCTTGCAGCATCAACCCGTAATTGCTGTTGCGCAGCCGCAGCCACCAACCCAGCCCCAGCAAGGCCAACGCACAGCCGGCAACACCGGCATAACGCAGCTCGATCGGCACCACCATGCCTTCAGTGGCATAACGCAGCAGGAAAGCCAGGCCGAGGAACAACAGCACCACGCCGACCCGCAGCACGGTGTTGCCACCGAACAGCCAGTTGCGGGCACCGCTGATGGCACGTTCGATGAAGTTGGGCCCGTGAGGTACCGCAGGTGTGGCGGGTTGCTCAGGGATGCTGTCGCTCGGCTCAGCCCTCCACACGTCAGCCGGCAATGGCTGGCTGGGCTCGGCCGCCACGGTTGCGTAGGCCGGTTCCAGTTCAGCGGGTAACTCCCAGACGAGTTCGGGCGGCGCCGCTACCGGCAGCGGCTCTTCGACAAAGACAGGTTCAGGGGCTTCAACGGCGGCAGGCCTTTCCAGCAGGGCCAGGCGTTGCTCGACCACCTTCAGGGCGTTCCGGGCAGACTCCAGCTGACGGCCTTGCTCCTCCGTACGCGAGGCGAGCATCGACAGGCGAATCGCCTGGCCAATGCCCAAACCGAGCAGCGCACCAATGCCCGCATCACTGAACGACTCATCGAGCGTCCAGCCGAGCACCAGGCCAATCAGCATGAAAATCCATTGCATAGTCGATATCCCTAAGCAGCCCGAAGCGGGCGGAACCGGCGCTTAGTATATCGACAAGGCCCAACACAGGTTGGGCCTTGGGGCACAGATTAAGAAAAACTCAGTCCAGAGCTTTCCAGATCTCCGTCGCATACTCCCGGATGGTCCGGTCCGACGAGAACCACCCCATGCGCGCGGTATTGAGCACCGCCGAGCGCCACCATGCCTTGGAGTCGTGCCAGTGGGCTTCGACCCGCGCCTGGGCATCCCAGTAGGAATCAAAGTCGGCACAGACCAGGAAGCGGTCGTAGTCGATCAGCGAATCCACCAACCCGGCATAACGGCCCGGATCATCCGGCGAGAACACCCCGCCGCGAATCGCTTGCAGTACGTCATTCAAGCGATGAGACGCGGCAACGTCTGGCCCGGCATTGAACTCTCCGGCATGCTTGCGCGCTTCCACCTGCTCGGCACTCAGGCCGAAGATGAACATGTGATCGGCGCCCACGCGCTCGTGCATCTCGACGTTGGCACCGTCCATGGTGCCGATGGTCAGCGCACCGTTGAGGCCGAATTTCATGTTGCTGGTGCCCGACGCTTCAAAGCCGGCAGTGGAAATCTGCTCCGACAGGTCGGCCGCCGGAATGATGCTTTCTGCCAGGCTGACGTTGTAGTTGGGCAGGAACACCACCTTGAGCAAACCGCGCACGGTAGGGTCGTTGTTGACGGTGCGGGCGATATCGTTGGTCAGCTTGATGATCAGCTTGGCCTGGTGATAGCTGGCCGCCGCCTTACCGGCGAAGATCTTCACTCGAGGCACCCAGTCGGTGCCTGGCTCGGCACGGATCGCCTGGTACAGCGCGACGGTGTGCAGCAGGTTCAACAGCTGGCGCTTGTACTCGTGGATCCGCTTGACCTGCACATCGAACATCGCCGCCGGGTTGACCGAAACCCCCAGGCGCTCGTGGATGATGTCGGCCAGTGCCCGCTTACTGTGCAGACGCTGTTCGGCGAAGGCTTTGCGGAACGCTTGCTTCTCGGCAAAGGTTTCCAGCTCAACCAGACGGGTTTCGGTGTTGTCGAGAATATCCGGGCCCAGCGCTTCCACCAGCATCGCGGTGAGTTTTGGATTCGCCTGGAACAACCAGCGGCGAAACGTAATGCCGTTGGTTTTGTTATTGATGCGGTCCGGGTAGAGCTTGTGCAGTTCGGAGAACACCGTGCTGCGCATCAGTTGGGTGTGCAGGCCGGACACGCCGTTGACGCTGTGGGAGCCGAGGAACGCCAGGTTGCCCATGCGTACGCGGCGGCCGTTGTCTTCTTCGATCAGCGAAACGGCGCGCAGGACGTCGAAGTCGTGAATGCCTTTGGCCCGCAGCGAGTCGATGTGCCGGGCATTGATCAGGTAGATGATCTGCATGTGCCGCGGCAGCATGCGCTCCATCAGGCCGACCGGCCAGGTTTCCAAAGCCTCGGGGAGCAAGGTGTGGTTGGTGTACGACAGGGTTTCGACGGTGACGTCCCAGGCGGCATCCCACGGGATGTCGTGCAGGTCCACCAACTGGCGCATCAACTCGGCCACCGCAATCGACGGGTGCGTGTCGTTGAGCTGGATGGCCGCGTGTTCACCCAGGCTCAACACCGAGCCATGCATGTTCTTGTGGCGACGCAGCAAATCCTGCAGCGAGGCGGAGACGAAGAAGTACTCCTGGCGCAGGCGCAGTTCCTGCCCTGCTTCGGTGCTGTCGGCCGGGTAAAGCACTCGGGAGATGCTTTCGGCGCGGGCCACTTCGGCGACGGCGCCCAAGTGGTCGCCGGCGTTGAAGCGCTCCAGGTGCAGGTCTTCCACCGCCCGGGCACGCCACAGGCGCAAGGTGTTGACGCTTGCGCCGCGCCAGCCGACCACCGGGGTGTCATACGCTACCGCACGTACGGTTTCATTCGGTGACCACACCTGGATCGACTTGCCGGACGCGTCCAGCACGGTTTCCACACCACCGCCAAAACCGATCGGGTAGATCACTTCGGCGCGCTCGAACTCCCAGGGGTTGCCGAAATCCAGCCAGCGTTCGGTCTGTTCCTGCTGCCAGCCGTCGACAATTGCCTGGCGGAACAGCCCATGCTCATAACGAATGCCATAGCCGTGACCGGCAATGCCCAGGGTCGACATGCTTTCCATAAAGCACGCCGCCAGGCGGCCGAGGCCACCGTTGCCCAGGGCCGCGTCGGGCTCCAGCAGGCGAATGCGCTCCATGTCCACACCGAGCTCGCTCATGGCCTCACGGGCCACGTCCAGCAAGCCGAGGTTGCTCAGGCTGTCGTAGAGCAGACGGCCGATCAGGAATTCCAGCGAGAGGTAATAGACCCGCTTCTGTCCCTTGCGGTAGATGTGTCGCGTGTGGTCCATCCAGTGGTCGACCATGTGGTCGCGGGCGGCCAGTGCGATAGCTTCGAACCAGTCGTGGTCGAAGGCATGATCGGGGTCCTTGCCCACCGCGTAGGTCAGTTTGGTCAAGACGGCATCGCGAAATGCGGCTACCTCTGCTTCACGTACAAGCGGTTCCTGAGACATCGATGCGACCTCGGGCGAGATAGAAGGAGTTGCTAGAGCCTAGACGGTCTGACAGACGGTAGACGCTCTGGTTCGGCAGTTTTTTAACTCATTCACCTTTGCGGGAAATTGATGCAGGGGCCGTGCCCGTTTGTGGCCCGTCACAGCCTTCGAGCTGAAACCTGGAAGATATTGTTCAAAAAACCACCAGTTCCGGTATGATCCCGCGCCGGATAACACCCCTCTTGGAAACCTGATGAAGCCTCAACTGATCGCCGCCGCGGAACTCGACCGTCTCGAGACCTGGCAGAAATACTCAAGCCATATGTGTGGCGGCTGTGTGTCGAGCTGCTGCACCCTGCCGGTTGAGGTGAAGATCAAGGACCTGATCCGCATCGGCATCGTCGATGAATTCGAGCGTGGCGACCCACCGAAGAACATCGCCAAGCGCTTGCAGAAGGAAGGCATCGTCGAGCGCTTCAACGCCAAATCCGAGATCTTTACCCTGCAGCGCATGAGCAACAACGATTGCCTGTACCTGGATCGTAAGAGCCGCTTCTGCACTATTTATGACAAGCGCCCGGATACTTGCCGCAATCACCCGAAAATCGGACCGCGGCCGGGGTATTGCGCGTACAAGCCGAAGGAAGTGGTGCGCGAGACCAAATTCAAGACCCTCGACAAGTTCTGATCCAGATTTTTGTGGGGTCCTTGAGGGCCCTATCGCAGGCAAGCCAGCTCCCACAGTTGAATGTGTTCACCTATCAAAATGTGGGAGCCGGGCTTGCCCGCGATGAGGCCGTTGCAGTCACTACAGATATTGCAGGCATAAAAAAACGCCCCCGGCCTTTCGACCGGGGGCGTTTTTCATTCAGCCTGAGTTAACTCAGTTCTTGGCTTTCTTGGCAGCGCGGGTACGCTCGCCTTCGTCCAGGATCTTCTTACGCAGGCGGATCGACTTAGGCGTGACTTCGCACAGCTCGTCGTCCTGGATGAATTCCAGGGCCTGTTCCAGGGTGAAGCGAACAGGTGGAACCAGAGCGATGGTTTCGTCTTTACCCGAAGCACGCATGTTGTCGAGCTTCTTGCCTTTGGTTGGGTTGACGCCCATATCGTTGTCACGGCTGTTCAGACCAACGATCTGACCGTTGTAGATCTCTTGACCGTGCTCAACGAACAGCTTGCCACGCGCCTGGAGGGTTTCCAGGGAGTAGGTCAGCGCCTTGCCGGTTTCTACCGATACCAGAACACCGTTCTGACGACCGGACATGTCGCCGGACTTCATGGTGTCGTAGCGATCAAAGATCGAGGTCAGGATGCCAGCACCGTTGGTCAGGGTCAGGAACTGGTTACGGAAACCGATCAGACCACGCGCAGGGATGTTGTATTCCAGACGCACACGGCCTTTGCCATCCGGCACCATGTTGGTCAGGTCGCCCTTACGCAGGCCCATCTCTTCCATGACCTTGCCCTGGGATTCTTCAGGGGTGTCGATGGTGACGTTTTCAAACGGTTCCTGCTTCACGCCGTCAACCTGACGGATGATCACTTCAGGACGACCAACGCCCATTTCGAAGCCTTCGCGACGCATGGTTTCGATCAGTACCGAGAGGTGCAGCTCACCACGGCCGGAAACCTTGAACTTGTCAGCCGAGTCGCCTTCTTCAACGCGCAGAGCAACGTTGTACAGCAGCTCTTTGTCCAGACGTTCCTTGATGTTACGGGAAGTCACGAACTTGCCTTCTTTACCGCAGAAAGGCGAGTCGTTTACCTGGAAGGTCATGGAAACGGTTGGCTCGTCAACGGTCAGAGGCTTCATCGCCTCGACGGTGTCCGGCTGGCACAGGGTGTCGGAGATGAACAGCGAGTCCATACCGCTCACGCACACGATGTCACCGGCAAACGCTTCTTCAACGTCGATGCGGTGCAGGCCGTGGTGACCCATCAGCTTCAGGATACGACCGTTGCGTTTCTTGCCGTCGGCGCCAATGGCGACAACCGGGGTGTTCGGCTTGACGCTACCACGAGCGATACGGCCAACGCCGATAACACCCAGGAAGCTGTTGTAGTCCAGTGCCGAGATTTGCATCTGGAACGGGCCTTCACGGTCAACCTTCGGTGGTGGAACGTGGTCAACGATTGCCTGGTACAGCGGGGTCATGTCTTCCGCCATGGCGGTGTGTTCCAGGCCGGCAATACCGTTCAGGGCAGAGGCGTAGATCACCTGGAAATCCAGCTGTTCTTCGGTAGCACCCAGGTTGTCGAACAGGTCGAAGATCTGATCCAGAACCCAGTCCGGACGCGCGCCTGGACGGTCAACCTTGTTGATGCACACGATCGGACGCAGGCCGGCTTCGAAAGCCTTCTTGGTCACGAAACGGGTTTGCGGCATAGGGCCGTCTTGAGCGTCAACCAGCAGCAGAACGGAGTCAACCATCGACATTACGCGTTCAACTTCGCCGCCGAAGTCGGCGTGGCCCGGGGTGTCCACGATGTTGATGTGGTAGCCGTTCCAGTTGATGGCGGTATTTTTCGCCAGAATGGTAATACCGCGCTCTTTCTCCTGGTCGTTGGAGTCCATCACGCGTTCGTCGTTGAGCTCGTTGCGCTCCAGGGTGCCGGATTGACGCAAGAGTTTGTCTACCAGGGTGGTCTTACCATGGTCAACGTGAGCAATGATGGCGATGTTGCGTAGATTTTCGATCACTTGTGTATCTCGATCAGAGGATTCGGTGTGCTGACAGGTCGTGGCAGCGATTAACAGTAGAGTCAGGCCTTGCCGTTACAGCTTGACGGCAGAGTCGGGGGGCCGGTGACGCAGGCCACAGGCAAACAGCCCCGGGCTCTTAGCTCGGTCGATAAACGCGCACATTGGCATGCCCCTCACTGAGCAAATGGTGGGCATGCAGGCGACTCATCACGCCTTTGTCGCAATACAACAGGTACTGACGGCTGTCATCCAGTTCCTTGAAACGCGCATTCAGTGCATAGAACGGCAGCGTTTGTACGTCGATGCCAGCAATTTCCAGCGGCTCGTCTTCAGCGGCATCCGGGTGACGGATGTCGATGATGATCTGACCGGCCAGAGCCTCGCTGACTTCTTCGATCTGCAAATCCTGGCCCAATTCGTCGATAACCCGATCGATCGGCACCAGTTTGGCGTTCTCAAGCGCTCGCTCGAGCACCGCCATGTCGAACTGTTGTTCTTCGTACTCCACGCGGTTGCGTTTGGCGTGGGTCTTGGGGTTCACCGAGATGACCCCGCAATATTCCGGCATGTGCCTGGCGAAATCCGCCGTGCCGATCTGGGTCGCCAGGTCGATGATGTCTTGCTTGTGACTGGCGATCAGCGGGCGCAATACCAGCTTCTCGGTCACAGAGTCGATCAACGACAGGTTCGGCAGGGTCTGGCTGGACACCTGGGAAATCGCTTCACCGGTGACCAGTGCGTCGATTTCCAGCCGATCCGCGATTCGGGACGCAGCGCGCAACATCATACGCTTCAATACTACGCCCATATGACTGTTATCGACTTTCCCGAGAATTTCTCCCAGGACTTCCTCGAACGGTACGCTGACAAACAGCACCCGTTGGGAGCTGCCGTACTTCTTCCAGATGTAATGCGCGACTTCCATCACGCCCAATTCGTGTGCACGTCCGCCCAGGTTAAAGAAGCAGAAGTGGCTCATCAGCCCGCGGCGCATGATCTGGTAGGCCGCGACGGTGGAATCGAAACCGCCGGACATCAAGACCAGGGTCTGTTCCAGGGCACCCAGCGGGTAGCCGCCGATGCTGTCGTGCTGGCTGTGGATCACAAACAACCGTTGGTCGCGAATTTCCATCCGCACTTCAATTTGCGGCGCTTTCAGGGAAATTCCGGCGGCGCCGCACTCGCGACGCAGCTTGCTGCCCACGTATTTTTCGACATCCATGGAGCTGAACGGGTGCTTGCCGGCGCGTTTGCAACGCACCGAAAAAACCTTGCCCGCCAGCACATCGCCGTAGTGCTGTTTGCACTTTTCGGTGATGTCGTCGAAGTCACCCAACGGGTACTCGTCGACCTGCAGGAAATGCGCGATGCCCGGCACGCAGCTCAGGCGCTCGGTCATGTCCTTCAAGGCCTTGGGGTCTGTGAGGCGGGTTTCCAGCTCGAGATTGTCCCACACACCGCTCACCACCACCGCCGGGTCCAGATCGCGGAGCACGGCACGGATGTTCTTGGCCAATTGACGGATGAAACGCATCCGTACCGGTCGGCTCTTGATGGTGATCTCGGGGAAGACTTTAACGATTAATTTCATGAAAACAGCGCGCGCAGGCCCAGCCGAAAAAGGGGGGCGCGGATTATAGCGGAAATCGCTCAAGGTTTAACCAGTTAATATGCATCGAACCTTTCGCGCACCAAAACAGGTCATAAATGAAAATTCACGCTACATTGCGGTGCGCATTTTCTTCCGCTTCAGCGGATTGCACCTTTATAGGGGCGTTTTTGTGGCAAAAAACCCATGTCGGGGCACTGGCATGCAATTTGCTCTCTTGTGAGGCAGGTTGCCTTGGTCGAGTATTCGCGCCGGCATCACCCACATTCTAAGGGCTACTCCACTACCCCAGCCCGAAGCCACCCGGAGGACACTATGTCGAAGTCGGTTCAACTCATCAAAGATCATGACGTCAAATGGATTGATCTGCGCTTCACGGACACAAAAGGCACTCAGCACCACGTGACCATGCCGGCTCGCGACGCGCTGGATGACGCCTTCTTCGAAGAAGGCAAAATGTTCGACGGTTCCTCCATTGCCGGCTGGAAAGGCATCGAAGCTTCCGACATGATCCTGATGCCGGACGACAGCACCGCCGTACTCGACCCGTTCACCGAAGACCCAACGCTGATCATCGTCTGCGACGTGATCGAGCCTTCGACCATGCAAGGCTACGACCGTGACCCACGTGCGATCGCCAAGCGTGCCGAGGAATACCTGAAGTCGACCGGTATCGGCGACACCGTATTCGTAGGTCCGGAACCAGAATTCTTCATCTTTGATTCGGTCAAGTTCAAGTCCGACATCTCTGGCTCCATGTTCAAAATCTTCTCCGAACAAGGTTCGTGGATGTCCGACCAGGACGTGGAAGGCGGCAACAAAGGCCACCGTCCAGGTATCAAAGGCGGCTACTTCCCGGTTCCTCCGTTCGACCACGACCACGAAATCCGTACCTCCATGTGCAACGCTATGGAAGAAATGGGCCTGGTCATCGAAGTTCACCACCACGAAGTGGCGACTGCCGGCCAGAACGAAATCGGTGTGAAGTTCAACACCCTGGTTGCCAAGGCTGACGAAGTACAGACCCTGAAGTACTGCGTACACAACGTGGCTGATGCCTACGGCCGTACCGCTACCTTCATGCCTAAGCCGCTGTACGGCGATAACGGTTCGGGTATGCACGTTCACCTGTCCATCGCCAAAGAAGGCAAGAACACCTTCGCTGGCGAAGGTTATGCCGGCCTGTCCGACACCGCTCTGTACTTCATCGGCGGTATCATCAAGCACGGTAAGGCCCTGAACGGCTTCACCAACCCGTCGACCAACTCCTACAAGCGTCTGGTCCCAGGTTTCGAAGCGCCAGTGATGCTGGCCTACTCGGCTCGCAACCGCTCCGCCTCGATCCGTATTCCTTACGTGTCCAGCCCTCGCGCTCGCCGTATCGAAGCCCGTTTCCCGGATCCAGCCGCCAACCCATACCTGGCCTTCGCTGCCCTGGTCATGGCCGGCCTGGACGGTATCCAGAACAAGATCCACCCTGGCGACGCCGCCGACAAAAACTTGTACGACCTGCCGCCTGAAGAGGCCAAAGAGATCCCACAAGTGTGCGGCAGCCTGAAAGAAGCCCTGGAAGAGCTGGACAAGGGCCGTGCGTTCCTGACCAAAGGCGGCGTGTTCAGCGACGACTTTATCGATGCCTACATCGCCCTGAAAAGCGAAGAAGAAATCAAGGTCCGCACCTTCGTACACCCACTGGAATACGAGCTGTACTACAGCTGCTGATCCGGTAGCGCTGCTTAACGTGGCGTGATGAAAAAGGGCCTCCTTCGGGAGGTCTTTTTTTTTGCCCGCCAAACCCTGTGGGAGCGGGCTTGCCTGCGAAAAATCCAAAGGCACCGCATTTCTTCAATATTTACGCGTTATCGTTAGCGACCTTCGCGAGCAAGCTCGCTCCTACAGAAGAGGGTTCTGCCTTGAAATTCAAACTCGCCTTCATATTGCTGGCCATTAGTGCCAGCGCATCCGCCGCGCCGCCCACCCTCACCCCTCTGCTCGACAGCATCGCCGAGCGCCTGGCGATTGCCGACCAGGTGGCCCTGAGCAAATGGGACAGCCACAAGCCCGTCGAAGACCGGCCACGGGAGCAGGACGTGATCGCCAGCGTCGTCGCCCAGGCACCGAGCTACAAACTGGCACCGGCCCAGGCCGAGCAGTTTTTCTCGGCCCAGATCGAGGCGAACAAATTGGTGCAGTACGCCCACCTGTCCGATTGGCAGCTGCAAGGCAAGGCACCCAATGACCCACGCCCGGATCTGGTCGGCCAGATTCGTCCAAAACTGGACCTGCTGCAAAAACGCCTGCTGCAACAGCTGGCGGACTTCACCCCGGAGCGCACCAACCCGCAATGCCCGCAATGGCTGGCCCAGGCCAATCACGCGCCTGCCAAAGACCCGCTGCACCAACTGGCAATGATCCGCGCCACTGCCGAGCTGTGTCTCTATAAAATCTAAAATTGCGAACCCCATCAAAATGTGGGAGCGGGCTTGCTCGCGAAGGCGGTGTGTCAGTTGATATATGCATGACTGACACGCCGCCTTCGCGAGCAAGCCCGCTCCCACATTTTAGATCCGCCCCCCCCCCCAGCCAATCAGTCGTTGCCACCAGCTTCCTGAACAGACTTTTCAAAACCGCACTATATTGGTGCGATACGCTGCACCCTTCCCACTTACGCAACCCATTTTGGTTCGAAGCTTCCCGCCCAAGCTGGCAGAACGCCACAGTTTCGCGCCTTAACCTCCCATTTCAGGGCTTTAACGCTTCTTTTCGGAGCTTTGGTTTGGTTTTTGCATTTTCCTTGTATCAGCGTGTGCCTCAAGCCCGCGCCTTGCTCCAAAAGAGGTCCTAATGACCATCAGCGACGCACTGCACCGCCTGCTACTCGACAACCTGACCACCGCGACCATTCTGCTCAATGACGAACTGCGCCTTGAGTACATGAACCCGGCGGCGGAGATGCTGCTGGCCATCAGCGGACAGCGCAGCCATGGGCAATTCATCAGTGAGCTGTTCACTGAGTCGGCCGAGGCCTTGAGCTCATTGCGCCAGGCCGTGGAGCAGGCGCACCCGTTCACCAAGCGCGAAGCGATGCTCACCGCCCTCACCGGCCAGACCCTGACCGTCGACTACGCAGTTACGCCGATTCTGAGCCACGGTGCCACGTTGCTGCTGCTGGAGGTGCATCCCCGGGATCGCCTTCTGCGCATCACCAAGGAAGAGGCGCAACTGTCCAAGCAGGAAACCAGCAAGATGCTGGTGCGCGGCCTGGCCCACGAGATCAAGAACCCCCTGGGCGGGATTCGCGGCGCCGCACAGTTGCTGGCCCGCGAGCTGCCGGACGAGAACCTCAAGGACTACACCAACGTCATCATCGAGGAAGCCGACCGCCTGCGTAACCTGGTAGACCGCATGCTCGGCTCCAACAAGCTGCCGTCGCTGGCGATGACCAACGTCCACGAAGTATTGGAGCGGGTCTGCCAACTGGTGGAAGCCGAAAGCCAGGGCTGCATCACCTTGGTGCGCGACTACGACCCGAGCATTCCCGACGTATTGATCGACCGCGAGCAGATGATTCAGGCGGTGCTCAATATCGTGCGCAACGCGATGCAGGCCATCAGCAGCCAGAACGAACTGCGCCTGGGCCGCATCAGCTTGCGCACCCGCGCGCTGCGCCAGTTCACTATAGGCCACGTGCGCCATCGCCTGGTGACCAAGGTCGAGATCATCGACAACGGTCCGGGCATCCCTGCCGAACTGCAGGAAACCATCTTTTTCCCAATGGTCAGCGGCCGCCCGGACGGTACCGGGCTCGGTTTGGCCATTACCCAGAACATCATCAGCCAGCACCAGGGCTTGATTGAGTGTGAGAGCCATCCCGGTCACACCACCTTCTCGATCTTTCTGCCACTGGAACAAGGAGCCCCATCGACATGAGCCGTAGTGAAACTGTCTGGATCGTCGATGACGACCGTTCTATCCGCTGGGTCCTGGAGAAAGCCTTGCAACAGGAAGGCATGACCACCCAGAGCTTCGACAGCGCCGACGGGGTGATGAGCCGCCTGGCTCGCCAGCAGCCCGACGTGATCATCTCTGACATCCGCATGCCCGGCGCCAGTGGCCTGGACTTGCTGGCGCGGATTCGCGAGCAGCACCCGCGCTTGCCGGTGATCATCATGACCGCGCACTCGGACCTGGACAGCGCTGTCGCGTCCTATCAGGGCGGTGCCTTTGAATACCTGCCAAAACCGTTCGACGTGGACGAAGCGGTGGCGCTGGTAAAACGCGCCAACCAGCACGCCCAGGAACAGCAGAACCAGGAAGCCCCACCGGCCCTGACCCGCACCCCGGAAATCATCGGCGAAGCGCCGGCGATGCAGGAAGTGTTTCGCGCCATCGGGCGCTTGAGCCACTCCAACATCACCGTGCTGATCAACGGCGAGTCGGGTACCGGCAAAGAACTGGTGGCCCACGCCCTGCACCGTCACAGCCCACGAGCGGCGTCGCCGTTCATCGCATTGAACATGGCGGCGATTCCGAAGGACCTGATGGAGTCGGAACTGTTCGGCCACGAAAAAGGCGCGTTCACCGGCGCGGCCAACCTGCGCCGTGGCCGTTTTGAGCAGGCCGATGGCGGCACGCTGTTCCTCGATGAAATCGGCGACATGCCGGCCGACACCCAGACGCGCTTGCTGCGGGTCCTGGCCGACGGCGAGTTTTACCGCGTAGGCGGGCACACGCCGGTCAAGGTCGACGTACGCATCATCGCAGCGACCCACCAGAACCTGGAAACCCTGGTGCATGCCGGGAAATTCCGTGAAGACTTGTTCCACCGCCTGAACGTGATCCGCATCCATATCCCACGGATGTCGGACCGCCGCGAAGACATCCCGACCCTGGCCCGTCACTTCCTCAGCCGCGCCGCCCAGGAGCTGGCCGTCGAGCCGAAGCTGCTGAAAAGCGAGACCGAGGAATACCTGAAGAACCTGCCATGGCCGGGCAACGTACGCCAGCTGGAGAACACCTGCCGCTGGATCACGGTGATGGCTTCGGGTCGTGAAGTGCATATCAGCGACCTGCCGCCTGAGCTGCTGAGCCTGCCGCAGGATTCGGCGCCGGTGACCAACTGGGAGCAGGCGCTGCGCCAGTGGGCCGACCAGGCCCTGGCACGTGGCCAGTCGAACCTGCTGGACAGCGCTGTGCCGGCTTTCGAGCGGATCATGATCGAAACCGCCCTCAAGCATACCGCCGGGCGTCGTCGCGACGCCGCCGTGCTGCTGGGCTGGGGCCGCAATACCCTGACTCGCAAGATCAAGGAGCTGGGGATGAAGGTCGACGGTGGGGATGATGACGAAGGTGATGAGGCCTGATCACTAATCCCTGATCCACTGAAGAGCTAATGTGGGAGCCGGGCTTGCCCGCGATGGCGCTGTGTCAGTCACTGGATGTATCGACTGACACAGCGCCATCGCAGGCAAGCCAGCTCCCACATTTGTTTTGTACCAGACTAACGACCGTGCACCGCTTCAATGCACCACGAACCGGCATCGCGCACACATCCAACGCTTGAAACACCCACCTTGTTAAGAAAATATTAAAATCCAAAAAAGCCAAAGCCCCGTATTCCGGGGCTTTGCGCTTTCTGAAGAATTTTTTTGGCGCCACTTCGCAATTCTGGCAC
Organism: Pseudomonas sp. MWU16-30323; assembly: GCF_020515595.1. Taxonomy (NCBI): domain Bacteria; kingdom Pseudomonadati; phylum Pseudomonadota; class Gammaproteobacteria; order Pseudomonadales; family Pseudomonadaceae; genus Pseudomonas; species Pseudomonas sp. MWU16-30323. The sequence continues at coordinate 117,529 of NZ_JAIWYM010000010.1, read as the reverse complement.
GCGCCCTGCAATAACCCTGTCACTACCCAGTTTCGGGGACCTTGGTACAGGCAGGCCGAGAATCCCCTCTTTACACCCGGGGTGCTTGATGCGGATCGCGTCGCGCCCCACAGCCGTTTCGGGAACCTCGGTACAGGCAGGCCGGGGATTCCCTCTTTAACACCGAAGCCTTTGGCTTCACCCCCGTTTTGGGAGCCCTGGTACAGGCAGGCCGGGAACTCCCTTCTTTACACCCGGGGCTTATGAGGCAACGCGCCCATAGCCCCAGCCCGTTTTGGGAACCTTGGTACAGGCAGGCCGGGGATTCCCTCTTTTATTGCTCCTGGAGATGGATCTCCATCCGCCAGCGTCCATCGGCCTTCTCTCCCGACCACTCCCCACGCAACGGCCGAGCCGCCACCAGGTTCAGCAGCAAGCCGCCATCGGTTTTGCGTACACGCCAGTTCACGTCCTTGTCATTGACCTTCAGTTGCCCGCCCTGAGCCTTGCCCAGCGCATCGAACAGCAGCGCCACCGTGCCGTCGATATGCTCGCCGTGCAGCTTGGGCTCGCTGTTGAACCACACCACCAGGCCATCGGCCGCAGGCTCCACCTGCTGCAGCTCAACCGGGTCTGGCGTGGTCAGCCGGCCGATCATCAGGCCCACCATCAAGCCGACAATGGCCAACGAACCTAAAACCCGTGGCAATAGCTTCGGTCTGGGATCTTCTTCAGGGGTAGAATGCAGCGCATCTTTGCCTTCGGAGCCGTGCATGTTTCACGTCATCCTTTTTCAACCAGAAATTCCGCCGAATACCGGCAACGTTATCAGGCTGTGCGCCAACAGTGGCTGCCACCTGCATTTGATCGAGCCCTTGGGTTTCGACATGGACGACAAGCGCCTGCGCCGCGCCGGGCTGGACTACCACGAGTACGCCACCCTGCAACGCCACGCGGACCTCGCCAGCTGCCTGGAAAGCCTGAATCACCCACGGTTGTTCGCGTTTACCACCAAGGGCTCGCGGCCATTCCATGATGCCAGCTTTGCCGAAGGCGACGCCTTCCTGTTCGGCCCGGAAAGCCGGGGCCTGCCGGCAGACGTGCTCGACGCCCTGCCCGACGGCCACCGCCTGCGCTTGCCGATGCGCGAAGGCTGCCGCAGCCTGAACCTGTCCAACACCGTGGCCGTCGCCGTCTACGAAGGTTGGCGGCAACTGGGGTTCAAGTAACACTGCATAACGAATGTGGGAGCGGGCTTGCTCGCGAAAGCGGAGTGCCAGTCAACGAAGATATCGACTGAAGTACCGCATTCGCGAGCAAGCCCGCTCCCACATTGGATCGGCGTCGTTGCTCAGAACAGCTTACTGAACCGTTGGCGAACCTTCCTGTTGCATGCGCTGCAGCTCTTGCGCATACAGGGCATCGAAGTTCACCGGAGCCAGCATCAGCGCCGGGAACGAACCACGGGTGACCAGGCTGTCCAGGGTCTCACGGGCATACGGGAACAGGATGTTCGGGCAGAACGCGCCCAGGGTGTGGCTCATGGACGCTTCGTCCAGGCCCTGGATCAGGAAGATACCGGCCTGTTGCACTTCAGCAATGAAGGCCACTTCTTCGCCGTTCTTGACGGTGACCGACAGGGTCAGCACGACTTCGTGGAAGTCACCTTCCAGCGCCTTTTGACGGGTGTTCAGGTCCAGCGCAACACTCGGAGTCCATTCCTGACGGAAGATGGCCGGGCTCTTTGGCGCTTCGAACGACAAGTCACGTACGTAAATACGCTGCAGGGAAAATTGTGGGCCTTGAGCCTCTTCTGCTGCCGCTTCGGTGTTCTGTTGGTCAGTCATCGCAGATCCTTCGTGATCTTGGGGTCTTTTAGGGGTTAGGAGTCAGACGTGAAGCAGCGCATCCAGTTTACCGGCGCGCTCAAGTGCGAACAGGTCATCGCATCCACCGACATGCTTGTCACCGATCCAGATCTGCGGCACGGACGTGCGTCCCGCTTTCTTGGTCATCTCGGCGCGCACCTGGGGCTTGCCATCAACCTTGATCTCTTCGAAGGCAATGCCCTTTTTCTCAAGCAGGGCCTTGGCCCGCATGCAATAAGGGCAATAATCGCTGGAATAGACGACAACCTGGCTCATATCACTTCACCAGCGGCAGGTTATCGCCACGCCAGCTGGAAATACCACCCGACAGTTTGGCGGCGTTGAAACCGGTTTTCAGCATCTCGCGGGCGTGAGTGCCGGAGTGCTGGCCCTGGGCGTCGACCAGGATGATGGTCTTGGCCTTGTGCTTTTCCAGCTCGGCCAGGCGCGAAATCAGCTTGTCCTGGGGAATGTTCAGCGCGCCGACAATGTGACCGGCGGCGAAATCCTTGGCGGGACGAATGTCCACCACTACGGCCTCATCCTTGTTGACCAGGGCGGTCAGCTCGGACGTGCTGAGGCTGCGGCCACCGCGGCTCATTTCGTGAGCGATCAGCAGCGCCAGCAGTACGACGAACGCACCAGCGAGCAAATAGTGGGTAGTGGCAAATGCAATCAGGTGATCAACCATCAAGGAGGTTCCAGGGCGTTAAAATGGCGGTAAGTATACACAGCCGTCATGGTCGGCCAACCCCCGTAAAGCGGTGACGTGGTCGGAACTTCGCTTTAAACTGCCACTCCCTTTTCAATTGCCTTCATTCATTACCGCCGCGAGAGGATCTATGACTACTACGCCTAAACCTTTGGTCCTGATAATTCTCGATGGCTTCGGACACAGTGAAAGCCACCACGACAACGCTGTGTACTCGGCCAGGAAGCCAGTACTGGACCGTCTGAGCGCTACCGTGCCGAACGGCCTGATCTCCGGGTCGGGCATGGATGTTGGCCTGCCGGATGGCCAAATGGGCAACTCGGAAGTCGGCCACATGAACCTCGGCGCCGGACGAGTGGTATACCAAGACTTCACCCGCGTGACCAAAGCGATCCGCGACGGCGAGTTTTTTGAAAACCCGACTATCTGCGCGGCAGTGGATAAGGCAGTCAAGGCCGGAAAGGCCGTGCACTTCATGGGCCTGCTGTCGGACGGCGGCGTCCACAGCCACCAGGACCACCTGATCGCCATGGCCGAACTGGCCTTCAAGCGCGGCGCCGAGAAGATCTACCTGCACGCGTTCCTCGACGGCCGCGACACCCCGCCGAAAAGCGCCCAGTCCTCCATCGAACTGCTGGACGAAACCTTCAAGACCCTCGGCAAAGGCCGCATCGCCAGCCTGGTCGGCCGTTACTTCGCGATGGACCGTGACAACCGTTGGGACCGCGTGGCCCAGGCCTACAACCTGATCGTCGACGGCCAGGCCGAATTCAACGCCGCCACTGCCCAGGAAGGCCTGGAAGCCGCCTACGCCCGTGGCGAGAGTGACGAATTCGTCAAGGCCACCACCATCGGTGAACCGGTAAAAGTCGAGGATGGCGACGCCGTGGTGTTCATGAACTTCCGCGCCGACCGTGCCCGCGAGCTGAGCCATGTGTTCGTCGATGCCGGATTCAAGGACTTCGAACGCGCCCGCCAGCCGAAAGTCGAATTCGTGATGCTGACCCAATACGCCGCCAACATCCCGGCCCCGTCGGCATTCGCCCCGGGCAGCCTGGAAAACGTGCTGGGGGATTACCTCGCGAAAAACGGCAAGACCCAACTGCGCATTGCCGAAACCGAGAAATACGCCCACGTGACCTTCTTCTTCTCCGGCGGTCGTGAAGAACCGTTCCCGGGTGAAGAACGCATCCTGATCCCGTCGCCGAAAGTCGCCACCTACGACCTGCAGCCGGAAATGAGTGCCCCGGAAGTCACGGACAAGATCGTCGACGCCATCGAGCACCAGCGTTACGACGTGATCGTGGTCAACTACGCCAACGGCGACATGGTGGGCCACAGCGGCAACCTGGAAGCGGCGGTAAAAGCCGTTGAATGCCTGGACCTGTGCGTAGGCCGCATCGTCGACGCCCTGGACAAGGTAGGTGGTGAAGCACTGATCACCGCTGACCACGGCAACTGCGAGCAAATGTCCGACGAATCCACCGGCCAGGCCCACACCGCCCACACCACCGAGCCAGTGCCGTTCATCTACGTCGGCAAACGCGACCTGAAAGTGCGTGACGGCGGCGTACTGGCCGACGTGGCACCGACCATGTTGATGCTGATGGGGCTGGAGAAGCCGAAAGAGATGACTGGCACTTCGATATTGGTTTAATAGCAAAACCGCCCGATTAAATCGCCCGAAACGGCTTTTTATGACGAACGCCTCAAAGCAGTTGGCTTTGAGGCGTTTTTTTTGCAGCGCTTGGCGGGCATACTAGGCCGTCCCTTTCCCTGGTGTCGCCCGCCTCTATGCTTCGCGCCTTGATTACCCTTGCTCTTGTCTGCCTGCTCCAACCGGCATTTGCCGATGAGCGCGCACAAACCCAACAACAGTTGGACGCTACGCGTCAGGACATTACCGAACTGAAGAAGCTGCTCGGCAAGCTCCAGGAAGAGAAGTCCGGCGTGCAGAAAGACCTGCGCGGCACGGAAACCGAGATGGGCAAGCTGGAGAAGCAGGTCCAGGAGCTGCAAAAAGAACTAAAGAAGAGCGAGTCGGAACTGGAGCGACTCGACGCTGAGAAAAAAAAACTCCAGAGCGCCCGCGTTGAACAGCAACGCCTGATCGCGATCCAGGCCCGCGCCGCCTACCAGAATGGCCGCCAGGAATACCTCAAGCTGCTGCTCAACCAGCAGAACCCGGAAAAATTCGCCCGCACCCTCACCTATTACGACTACCTGAGCAAGGCCCGCCTGGAGCAACTGAAAAGCTTCAACGAGACCCTGCGCCAGTTGGCCAATGTCGAAACCGAGATCGCCAACCAGCAGTCGCAGTTGCTCGACCAGAAAAGCGCCCTCGACAGCCAGCGCGACGAGCTGGACAAGGTTCGCAAGGAGCGCCAGCAGGCGCTGGCCAAGCTGAATGACGACGTAAAGGCCCGGGATGCCAAGCTCAAGAATCGCGAGCAAGACCAGGCCGACCTCGCCAAAGTCTTGAAAACCATCGAGGAAACCCTGGCTCGCCAGGCCCGCGAGGCCGAAGAAGCGCGACAAAAAGCGCTGATCGCCCAGCAGGAAGCCGAAAAAAAACGCGAGCGTGAGGCGGCCGAGGCCGTTGCCAGCGCCACCGATGCCCCGGCCCCGCGTAAACCGGCGCGTGCAGCGCCTGGCCCGCTGGTTTCCAGCGCCGGCGAATCGTTTGGCGGACCTTTTGCTTCAGCCCGGGGCAAACTTCCATGGCCAGTTGATGGTCGATTACTGGCACGCTTTGGTGAAACCCGTGGCGATGACACCCGCGCCAAGTGGGACGGTGTGATGATCAGTGCCGGTGCCGGCACCCAGGTCCACGCCATTCACGGCGGCCGTGTGGTATTCGCCGATTGGCTGCGCGGTGCAGGTTTGTTGGTGATTCTTGACCACGGTAATGGCTATTTGAGCCTTTACGGCCACAATCAAACTTTGCTTAAAGCCGCAGGTGATGTTGTAAAAGCCGGTGAATCCATCTCCACTGTCGGTAACAGTGGTGGCCAGGACACTCCGGCGCTGTACTTCGCTATTCGTCAGCAGGGCCGCCCAAGCGACCCGGCACAATGGTGCCGCACCCAAGGATAAGGGGCGCATCTACATTAGGAGTTCGTTCGACATGCTGCATTTGTCCCGCCTCACATCGCTGGCCCTGACGATCGCCCTGGTGATCGGCGCGCCTTTGGCATTCGCCGACCAGACCGCCCAGTCAGCCACGGCCGCGACCACCAAGGCCCCGCTGCCGCTGGACGAGTTGCGCACCTTTGCCGAGGTCATGGACCGGATCAAGGCCGCTTATGTCGAACCTGTGGACGACAAGACCCTGCTGGAAAATGCCATCAAGGGCATGCTCAGCAACCTTGACCCGCACTCCGCCTACCTGGGCCCGGAAGATTTCGCCGAGCTGCAGGAAAGCACCAGCGGTGAATTCGGTGGCCTGGGCATTGAAGTCGGCGCCGACGACGGCAACATCAAGGTGGTCTCGCCGATCGATGACACCCCGGCGTCCAAGGCCGGCATCCAGGCCGGCGACTTTATCGTCAAGATCAACGGCCAGCCGACCCGTGGCCAGACCATGACCGAAGCGGTCGACAAGATGCGCGGCAAGATCGGCCAGAAAATCACCCTGACCCTGGTGCGCGACGGCGGCACGCCGTTCGACGTGACGCTCACTCGCGCCACCATTACGGTCAAGAGCGTGAAGAGCCAGTTGCTGGAGTCGGGCTACGGCTACATCCGTATCACCCAGTTCCAGGTCAAGACCGGCGACGAAGTGGCCAAGGCCCTGGCCAAGCTGCGTAAAGACAATGGCAAGAAACTCAGCGGCATCGTGCTCGACCTGCGCAACAACCCGGGCGGCGTGTTGCAGGCGGCAGTGGAAGTGGTCGACCACTTCATCACCAAGGGCCTGATCGTCTACACCAAGGGCCGTATCGCCAACTCCGAACTGCGCTTCTCGGCCACCGGCAACGACCTCAGCGAAGGCGTGCCGATGGTTGTGCTGATCAACGGCGGCAGCGCCTCGGCCTCGGAAATCGTCGCCGGCGCCCTGCAAGACCAGAAGCGCGGTGTGCTGATGGGCACCACCAGCTTCGGCAAAGGCTCGGTGCAAACCGTGCTGCCGCTGAACAACGACCGCGCATTGAAGATCACCACGGCGCTGTACTACACGCCGAATGGTCGCTCGATCCAGGCCCAGGGCATCGTGCCGGACATCGAAGTGCGCAAGGCCAAGATCACCAACGAAGCGGACAGCGAGTTCTACAAGGAAGCTGACCTGCAGGGCCACCTGGGCAATGGCAACGGCGGCGCCGACCAGCCAACCGGCAGCGGCTCGAAAGCCAAGCCGATGCCGCAGGACGACGATTATCAACTGGCCCAGGCGCTGAGCCTGCTCAAGGGCTTGAGCATTACGCGCAGCCGTTGATATGCGTTGTGGACTGATCATCGCGTTGCTGTGCTGTCTGGCGGGAGTTGCCCACGGCAACCCCGCCAGTGCAGCCCCCGCTGAACACAAAGCCTACCTGACCCTGATCATCGACGACCTCGGGCAAAACCTGCCCCGGGATCGTCGCGTGCTCGCCCTGCCCGGCCCGGTGACCACGGCGATCATGCCCGACACACCCCACGCCGCCGAATTCGCCCGCGAAGCCCACAAGGCGGGCAAGATCGTCATCCTGCACATGCCCATGGACCCGGCCACCGGCCCGTTCGCCTGGCACCCCGACCTGCCCATCGAAGAACTCGGCAAACGCCTGGACGCGGCCTTCAAGGCCGTGCCTTACACCGCCGGCATCAACAACCACATGGGCAGCCGCATGACCGCCCAGCCCGAGGCCATGGCCTGGTTGATGGGTGAGCTGCAACGGCGCCACAAGTTCTTCGTCGATAGCCGCACCAGCGCTAAAACCGTCGCTGCCGCCGAGGCGCAGAAGATTGGTCTGGCCAGCGTCTCGCGGGATGTGTTCCTCGATGACGAACGCACCGAAGCGGCCATCACCACTCAATTGCAGACCGCGATCAAGCTGGCCCACAAAGAGGGTTCGGCGGTGATGATCGGCCACCCTTATCCACAGACGCTGGCGGTACTGGAACGGGAGCTGCCCAAGCTCAAGGCCCAGGGCATCGACTGGATCGACATCAAGTTGATGATCAGCCTGCGCAGTAATCAGGCCATGGCCGGCCACGGTAAAAACGGTACCTACCGTTAACTCTAAATAGCTACCGCTCCTGCCCCTGCAGACTCTCCGATAGTGGATCCCTGGATCAACTGGAGAGTCTCCTCATGAACGCACTGCAATACAAAGACCTGCTCATCAATTTCACTTCCGAATTCATCCCTCTGTGGAATGACCGGGGATCGGGAGTTTACAAGTCCATAAGCTTTTGGCGGCCGGCCACTTCAGCCGACCCGCTGAGCCAATTCTTCCCGCTGGGTGACATCGCGGTCGAAGGCTATCGCAATATCAACCAGCAGAAAGTCGTCGCCGTCGTCAGCGACGCGAATAAGGTCGACGGCACCGCACTTCGTTCACCCGATGAGTTCGAGTTGGTGTGGAAGGATGCCGGCTCGGGCGCGCGCACCGACTTTTCCCTGTGGCGTCCATTGCCGCCTGAAGGCTATGTATCCATGGGACTGGTGTGCGGCGTGGGCTACGACAAACCTTCGCGCAATGCGGTGCGCTGTGTTCGGGAGGATCTGGTCATGGCCGCGCGGACCGGGCAATTGATCTGGACCGACAAGGGCAGTGGTGCGCCAATGGACTTCAGTGCCTGGGGCATCACGCCCGCCGACGCAGCCCCCGGTGAAATCAACCTGGCCCCCGGCACCTTTATCGGTACCGCCAGTTATGCCAAGCCGATCACCGCCAGCTATTCGTTGCGCCTGCCGCTGACCGCCGACCTGAAGGCGTTGCCCAAGCCGCCGTCGCTTTCCGGCTACACACCACCTGCGACACTGCACACACTGGAACAGCCTCAGCTTTGCCAACTCCCCTGGTTTACCGTGAAGGACCCGGACCTGAACCCTGTCGAACAATTGCAAACCTGCCCGATGTATCGACTGGAAAGGATTGATCACTACTTGTTCGTCGGCTTTGGGCACAACCAGACGGCCACCAGCCAACCGTTCATGTGGACAGCCACCAAAGGCGAAACAGGGAAGCAGTCAAGAGCCCTCACCGCCACCACCAGCATTGAGCTATGCAGTGAATGGCCGTCGGATAGCCGCGCCTTTGAATTGAGCTTTTCCGCGCACCTGGGCCAGGAATTCACCCATTGCCAGCGTTCGGCGAAGGGCTGGGCAGATTTATCGGCTCTGGAAATCATCACCTACATCCCGGCCAACAAAGCCCTCGCGGCCTACGTCATCCAGAGTGAATATCGCCTGCTGCGTGGAGATGGCAGCCAGGTGACCGGCACCGTCACCTACACCAACGGCGATAACGTGTACGTGAGCGAGTATCCCGCCTCCGAGCCGGTGCACCGTGATGAACCGCCGGTAGAGACACCTGTGGAACAACCAGTAGAACCACCAGCGGAGCCCGATCAGGCCGAGCCCGGCCTAGAGATAACGCCCCATGATGGCATCGACGACACCCTCCTGCCGTAACTGATCGAGGGCCGCCTGGAGTTTCGCCACTACGTCATCCGGCACGTTTTTGTTCAGCGCCAGGTACAGCTCCGCGCTGTTGAAACGCAACACCGTCTTGAGCCCGGTCACCCCGACCTGGCGTGCCAGGTAACGGCCCGCCGGGTCGCCGGTGGCCCACAGGTCGATCTGGCCATCCACCAGTTTTTGCGCATTGTCTTGATCCCGCAGCACGATGACCGGCTTCAGGCCTTGTTTCTCCAGGCTCTCGGCGATGGCGTCGCCCTTGTAGGCGCCAATCCTGTAGCGCCGAGCCTGCTCAAGGTCGCTCAGTTGGATCTTGCTGTCAGCCTTGGCCAGCAGCACCCAATCGTCCGGGCCGATGGGACCGACCCATTTGAACAATGCTTCACGGTCCGGCAGGCGTGCCATCACGAACACGCCGTAGCCGGGTTTTTCCAGGGCGAGTTTGTAGATTCGTTCCCAGGGGAAACGCAGAGTGAGGTTGTAGGAAATGCCGGCACGCTTGAAGGTCTCACGGACGATGTCCACGGCGATGCCTTCGATGTTCTCTTCCTTGGCGAAGTTCTTGCCGTTTTTCGCCATGTTGTACGGCGGGAAGTTTTCCGTCAGCAGCACCAGGGAAGCGCCGTCGGACGGTTCATCAGCGTGGGCCGAACCCGTCAATAGAACGGTGGTACTGGCGAGGGCGAGCAGCAGGTCTTTGAACATGAAAGTTACCGGAATCCATGGCAAGCCCAGAGAGTGCCGCGAGCCTGCCATGGTGTCCAGTGACGTTTAACGAACAACGATACCGCGCGCCGCCATGTAGGCCTTGGCCTCGGGAACGGTGTATTCGCCAAAGTGGAAAATACTCGCTGCCAGTACCGCGCTGGCGTGGCCTTCGATCACGCCGTCGGCCAGGTGCTGCAGGTTGCCGACGCCGCCGGAAGCGATTACCGGGATGCCCAGCGCGTCGCTGATGGCACGGGTCACGCCCAGGTCGAAGCCGTTTTTCATGCCGTCCTGATCCATGCTGGTCAGCAGGATTTCACCGGCCCCCAGGGCTTCCATCTTCATCGCCCACTGCACCGCATCCAACCCGGTCGGCTTGCGCCCGCCGTGGGTGAAGATCTCCCAGCGCGGGGTTTCGCCCGGGCCGGAGACTTTCTTGGCGTCAATGGCGACGACGATGCACTGGGAGCCGAAGTGCTGCGCGGCTTCGCCGACAAATTCCGGGTTGAACACGGCGGCGGTGTTGATCGAGACCTTGTCCGCGCCGGCATTCAGCAGGTTGCGGATGTCCTGCACGGTGCGCACGCCACCGCCCACGGTCAGCGGGATAAACACCTGGCTGGCCATGCGCTCGACGGTATGCAGCGTGGTGTCGCGACCATCGACACTGGCGGTGATGTCGAGAAAGGTAATCTCGTCAGCGCCCTGTTCGTCGTAGCGACGGGCAATTTCCACCGGGTCGCCCGCGTCACGGATGTTCTCGAACTTGACGCCCTTGACCACTCGACCGTTGTCGACGTCCAGGCAAGGGATGATGCGTTTGGCCAGCGCCATGGTCAGTCCTCAGCCGTTGTAGGCGTCGCAGTAAGCCTGGGCTTCAGCGACGTCCAGAGTGCCTTCGTAGATCGCCCGGCCGGTAATGGCGCCGATGATCCCTGGCGCCTTCGCGTCCAGCAGCGACTTGATGTCGCCCAGGTTGTGGATGCCACCGGAAGCGATCACCGGGATCTTGGTAGCCGCGGCCAGCGCAGCGGTGAACGGAACGTTGCAGCCCTGCATCATGCCGTCTTTGGCGATGTCGGTATAAACGATGGCGGAGACGCCGTCGGCTTCAAACTGCTTGGCCAGGTCGATCACCTGGACGGTGCTGATTTCCGCCCAGCCGTCGGTGGCGACAAAACCGTCTTTGGCGTCGAGGCCGACGATCACCTTGCCCGGGAACGCGCGGCAGGCTTCTGCGACGAAGGCCGGGTCTTTCACAGCCTTGGTGCCGATAATCACGTAGCTCACGCCCGCTTTCACGTAGTGCTCGATGGTTTCCAGGGAGCGGATGCCGCCGCCGATCTGGATCGGCAGGTTCGGGTAACGCTTGGCGATCGCAGTAACCACCTCACCGTTGACCGGCTGGCCTTCGAACGCACCGTTCAAGTCCACCAGATGCAGACGACGGCAACCGCCTTCCACCCACTTGGCAGCCATGCTCACCGGGTCATCGGAGAACACCGTGGAATCTTCCATGCGGCCCTGGCGCAGACGTACGCAGGCGCCGTCCTTGAGATCGATAGCGGGAATAATCAGCATCTGGCAAACCTTATTCGATATTCAGCGTTGCTCGGGAAATCAGGGTTTCTCGAGCGCCCACAAGTCGCTTTCGATGCTTTCGAACCTTTCTTTAAGGTGCGTCTGCACATCGAAAATCGCCCTGTTGTAATAGTGCGGAGCAATTTCAGTGGTGAACAGTTCGAGGATTTCTGCGACCTCGAACGAGCCGAGCTTGAGCTCGAAGCGGTCTTCCATGAAACGCTTGATCTTGTCGGTGGCCTCACTCTCCTGCTGGGGAGTGAGGTTCAAGATCGGCGGCTTGACCTTCTTGGCCATTACCAGCGCCCGTCCCAGGCGGCGAAGTTCTGCAGCAATTGCAGGCCATGGGTATGGCTCTTCTCCGGGTGGAACTGCACGGCAAAGCGCGAGCCGTCGGCCAGGGCCGCGGCGAAGTCGACGCCATAGTGCCCGCCACCCACCACCTGGCGCGGGTTACCGGCGGCGATGTAGTAGCTGTGCACGAAGTAGAAACGCGCCAGGTCCGGCACGTTGTGCCACAGCGGGTGGTCCACGGTCTGGCGTACTTCGTTCCAGCCCATGTGCGGGACCTTCAGGTGTTCGCCGTCTTCGTGCAGGTCCTTGCCGAAAAACTTCACCTGGCCGGGGAACAGGCCGATGCAGTCGACGCCGGCGTTTTCTTCGCTGCTGTCGAGCAAGGCTTGCATGCCCACGCAGATGCCGAGGAACGGCCGGTCCTGGCTGACTTCACGCACCAGGCTGTCGAAGCCCAGGCGGCGGATCTCGGCCATGCAGTCGCGAATCGCGCCAACACCCGGGAACACCACCCGGTCGGCTTCGCGAATCACGTCGGCATCGCTGGTGATCAGCACCTTGCCGGCACCCACGTGCTCGAGGGCCTTGGCCACCGAGTGCAGGTTACCCATGCCGTAATCGATAACCGCGACCGTCTGCATTACAGGACGCCCTTGGTCGACGGCATTTGCCCGGCCATGCGGTCATCCAGCTCCACGGCCATGCGCAGGGCACGACCGAAGGCCTTGAACACGGTCTCGATCTGGTGGTGAGTGTTGGTGCCACGCAGGTTGTCGATGTGCAGGCTGACCAGCGCGTGGTTGACGAAGCCCTGGAAGAACTCCTGGAACAGGTCGACGTCGAAGCCGCCCACGGTGGCGCGGGTATAGGGCACGTGCATCTGCAGGCCCGGGCGGCCGGAGAAGTCGATGACCACACGCGACAGCGCTTCATCCAGCGGGACATAGGCGTGGCCGTAGCGACGGATGCCTTTCTTGTCGCCGATGGCTTTGGCAAAAGCCTGGCCCAACGTGATACCGACGTCTTCCACCGTGTGGTGGTCGTCGATATGCAGGTCGCCCTTGCTGACGATATCCAGGTCGATCAGCCCGTGACGGGCGATCTGGTCCAGCATGTGCTCAAGAAAAGGTACACCGATATCAAATCGGGCCTTTCCGGTGCCATCCAGGTTAATCGAGGCTTTGATCTGGGTTTCCAGAGTGTCGCGCTCGACGGACGCCTTACGTTCGGCCATCACCAGCTCCGCAAAATCATTGGGCGAAAAAGGCAGCCATTATAGGGGCGCGGGCGCTAAACAGAAACATCGCAGGGGATAAGACTGATGGAGTGTCGAGGATAGACATGTCAGTACAAGCGTGGGAGCAGCTTTGTGTGGGAGCGGGCTTGCTCGCGAAAGCGGTGTGTCAGTCAAACATGGGCTGACTGATCCATCGCATTCGCGAGCAAGCCCGCTCCCACACAAGCCCGCTCCCACAAGGGTTACGCGGTGTTAGTGGAACAGGACTGCGGTTTTCTGCAGGGTGACCCACACGCCCCACGCCAACGGAATACCCACCACCAGCCAGGCGGCAACCGCCAATGGCACGCTGCCGGAGGAGGCTTTCCATTCCAGCACGGTGCTGGAATCGGCGCCCTTGTCGTGGCCCAGCGCCTGTTCGGCCGCCAGTTCCGCGTCGGTCATGAAGTACTTGTCTGCCACCGGCCGTACCAGCAGGTTGCAGATAAAGCCCAGCACCAGCAGGCCGGCGAGGATGTACAAGGTGATGTCGTAGGCCGCAGCGCGTTCAACGCCGATGCTCAACTGGTACTCACGCAGGTAGTTCACCAGCACCGGGCCCAATACGCCCGCCGCTGCCCACGCCGTCAGCAGACGACCGTGGATCGCACCCACCATTTGCGTACCGAACAGGTCTGCCAGATAAGCCGGGACGGTCGCAAAACCACCGCCATACATCGACAGGATGATGCAGAACGCCGCCACGAACAGCGCGACGTTGCCCAGGTGACCCAGGTTCGGGATCAACGCGTACAGGGCAAAGCCCAATGCGAAGAACACGAAGTAGGTGTTTTTACGGCCCAGGTAGTCGGAGAACGACGCCCAGAAGAACCGGCCACCGATGTTGAACAGGCTCAACAGGCCGGTAAAGCCTGCCGCAATGGCCGCGATGGAAGCCAGTTGACCGGCATCCAGTTGGCCAAACGTCAGGCCGTTACCCAGCAATTTGCCGCCGAACACTTCCTGCAGCAGCGGCGAAGCCATGCCGAGGATGCCGATACCGGCAGACACGTTCAGGCACAGCACCAGCCACACCAGGCGGAATTGCGGGGTTTTCCAGGCCACGTTCACGTGCACGTGACGGTGGGTGATCATCGCGTTGCTGGCTTTTTTCGCCGGGGCAGTCCAGCCCTCAGGCTTCCAGCCGGTCGGCGGAACGCGGTAGGACAAGGCACCGCCGATCATGAACACGAAGTAGATCGCGGCCATGACCACGAAGCTCTGCCACACGCCAACGCTGGTCGGCGAGGCAAAGTGGCCCATCAGCGCGGCTGCCAATGGGGCGCCCACCATCGCGCCGCCGCCGAAGCCCATGATCGCCATGCCGGTGGCCATGCCGCGTTTGTCCGGGAACCACTTGATCAGGGTCGACACCGGAGAGATATAGCCCAGGCCCAGGCCGATACCACCAATGACCCCGGAGCCGATCCACATCAGCCAGATCTGGTGGGTATAGATCCCCAATGCGGAGATCAGCAGGCCGCCGCACCAGCACAAGGCCGACACGACACCGGCTTTACGTGGCCCGGCATGTTCCAGCCAGCCGCCCCAGATGGCTGCCGAGCAGCCCAGGAAGATGAAGAACAGGGTGTAGATCCAGCCCAGCATGGAGATGGGCCAGTCGCATTGCGACGAGAAGACCTGGCTGATAAAGCTCATGTCCGGCGCGCAGGCGACCGGTGCGGTGATACCCAGCGCCTTGGACAACGGCAGCCAGAACACCGAGAAGCCGTAGGCCATGCCGATACACAGGTGGATGGCCAGGGCGGCCGGTGGTACCAGCCAACGGTTGAACCCGGGCTTGGCGATAATGCGTTCCTTGGACAGGAACGCAGGCTGTGCAGCAGTATGACCTGCCGCAGTGCTAGTGCTCATTGGTGTTTCCCCCAGTTATTAGTATGTGTCCGTCGGGCGCTCTCTCCTTCGGCCTTGCACGCAAAGCGTGGCCGTTTTTTTGAGTAAAGCTCCATTTTGGCGCGACGTTTAGCCGCAGAAGGCGGACGAACACGCAGAGATTAGCATCTGTGGATGACAGAAAAACCAAACTGCCATCACCTTTTCCAGGTTATCTGTCTTTTTTGACGCCAAAATCCCGTTTTTCCGACCATAGATACAATGTAACTATCCGCGAACTGACGTAAGCCTTCGGGCGTTATACTCTTCGGCTAAATTTTAAATCGACATACAAGGACTCGCCCATGAAAGCGTTCGGCAAAATCCTGGGTCTGGTACTTCTCGGGCTGTTGCTGATCATTGTGGCTCTAGGCTTTGCCCTGACCCATCTCTTCGATCCCAACGACTACAAAGACGAGATTCGCCAGATTGCCCGCGACAAGGCCCACATCGAGCTGACGCTCAATGGCGACATCGGTTGGAGCCTGTTCCCCTGGCTCGGCCTGGAACTGCACGAGGCCAGCGTTGCGACCCTGACCAACCCGACCCAACCGTTTGCCGATCTGCAGATGCTCGGCCTGTCGGTGCGCGTACTGCCGCTGCTGCGCCGCGAAGTGCAGATGAGCGACGTGCGTGTCGAAGGCCTGAACCTGCGCCTGAACAAAGACGTGCATGGCCACGGCAACTGGGAAGACATCGGCAAGAATGTGCCGGACCCGGCCACCGCCGCCAGTGCGCCCACCGTCACCGAAGCGGCCACGCCGCCCAAGCCTGAAAAGCCGCCGCAGCCGATCCGCCTGGACATCGACAGCCTGACCATCAACAACGCCCGCGTCGAATACAACGATGAGCAGACCGGCAAGCAGTTCAGCGCCGAAAGCATCCAGTTGAGCGCCGGCGCCGTGCACGAAGGTGCAAGCATTCCACTGAAACTCACCGCATTCCTCGGCACCAACCAGCCACTGATGCGCGTCAAGACCGAGTTGAACGGCAACCTGCGCATTCAACGCGCCCTCCAGCGTTACCAGTTCGAAGACATGAGACTCAGTGGCGAAGCCACGGGCGAGCCGCTGCAAGGCAAGACCGTGACCTTTTCGACCCAGGGCCAATTGCTGGTGGACCTTGCCGCCAACGTCGCCGAATGGACCAACATGAAGCTGTCGCTGAACCAACTGCGCGCCCTGGGCGAGCTGAAGGTCAACGACCTGGACAAGACTCCGCAGCTCAATGGTGCCCTGTCGATTGCCCAGTTTGACCTGGCCAAGTTCCTCGACAGCGTCGGCAACCCGCTGCCACCGATGGCCGCAGGCAGCCTGAGCAGGGTCGAACTGGTCAGCCGCCTCAAGGGCACGCCGACCAGCCTGGCGCTTGAAGACCTCAACCTGAAACTCGACGACAGCACCTTTACCGGGCGCGTGGCCGTGGATGATTTCGCCAAGCAATCCCTGCGAGTGCAGCTCAAGGCCGACACGTTCAACGCCGACAACTACCTGCCGGCCAAGTCCGAAGCCGCCAAAGGCGCTGCGGCCGCACGCCAGGCTGAAGTGCAGAACAGCGAAGCCGGCGCCATGGCGGCCGGTGGCACCACACCACTGCCGGATGCGCCGACCAAAGCCGCCTGGAGCAGCGACAAACTGCTGCCACTGACCCGCCTGCGTACCCTGGACGTGAACGCCGACCTGTCCTTCGGCCAACTGACCCTGAGCAAGCTGCCGATCCAGAACGCCGCCCTGAAAGCCTCCGGCCTCGATGGTCAGCTCAAGCTCGACACCTTGAGCGGCGGCCTCTACAACGGCACCTTCCAGGCCAACGGCAACCTTGACGTGCGCCAGGACATCCCGCTGCTGGCGCTGCAAACCCGCATCAAGCAAGTACCGATCGAACGCATCCTGCAAGCCCAGGGGCAAAACCCGCCGGTGAAGGGCCAGCTCACCCTCGACAGCAACCTCAACGGTCGCGGCAATAGCCAGAAAGCCCTGATCGACAGCCTCAACGGTACCGCCAGCTTCGCGATCAACAATGGCGTGCTGCTCAACGCCAACATCGAGCAACAGCTGTGCACCGGCATCGCCCTGCTCAACCGCAAGACCCTCAGCGGTGACCAGCGCGGCAAGGACACCCCGTTCCAGGAGCTCAAGGGCAACCTGACCTTCCGCAACGGCGTGGCCAGCAACCCCGACCTGAAAGTGCGCATCCCGGGCCTGACCGTCAACGGTAACGGTGACATCGACCTGCGTGTGCTGGGCATGGACTACCGCGTCGGCATCATCGTCGAAGGTGACCAGCGCGAGGTGCCGGACCCGGCTTGCCAAGTGGGTTCCAACTTCCAGAACATCGAAGTCCCGCTGCGCTGCCGAGGCCCGCTGGAACTGGGCGCCAAGGCTTGCCGCCTGGACAAGGACGGCTTGAGCCAGGTCGCGATCAAGGCGGCGGGCAACAAGCTCAGCGAGAAGCTTGAGCAGAAGCTCGACAAGGTCAATCCACAGTTGAAAGACGCTTTGAAAGGCCTGTTCAATCGATGAGAAACGAGGAATTTTCAACGGCGGTGCTGGACTGGTACGACCGCCACGGTCGCCACGACCTGCCCTGGCAACAGGGCATCACGCCTTACCGGGTGTGGGTCTCGGAGATCATGTTGCAGCAGACTCAGGTCAGCACGGTGCTGAACTACTTCGATCGGTTCATGGCGTCATTGCCGACGGTCGAAGCCCTGGCTGCCGCGCCGGAAGACGAGGTGCTGCACCTGTGGACCGGGCTGGGTTACTACACCCGGGCGCGCAACCTGCAAAAGACCGCAAAGATCGTCGTGGCCGAATACGGCGGCGAGTTTCCCCGTGACGTCGAAAAACTCACCGAGTTGCCGGGCATTGGCCTGTCCACCGCTGGCGCAATTGCCAGCCTGAGCATGGGCCTGCGGGCGCCGATCCTCGATGGCAACGTCAAACGGGTGCTGGCGCGCTTTACCGCGCAAGAGGGTTACCCGGGCGAGCCGAAGGTCGCCAAGCAGCTGTGGGCCACCGCAGAGCGCTTTACGCCCCACGACCGCGTCAACGCCTACACCCAGGCGATGATGGACATGGGCGCCACCCTGTGCACCCGCAGCAAACCCAGTTGCCTGCTGTGCCCGCTGGAAAAGGGCTGCGAAGCCCACATGCTCGGGCTGGAAACCCGCTACCCAATCCCCAAGCCACGCAAGACCGTGCCCCAGAAGCGCACGCTGATGCCGCTGCTGGCCAATGGCGAGGGCGCGATTCTGCTTTACCGCCGCCCTTCCACGGGCCTGTGGGGCGGCTTGTGGAGCTTGCCGGAGCTGGATGACCTGGCAGACCTGGAACACCTGGCCAACCAGCACTCGCTGGCGCTGGGGGAGCAACAAGAGCTGCCGAGCCTGATTCACACCTTCAGCCACTTCCAACTGGCTATCGAACCCTGGCTGGTCCAGGTCCAGGAGTCTGCCCATCACGTGGCCGAGGCTGACTGGCTCTGGTATAACCTCGCCACCCCGCCGCGCCTGGGCCTTGCCGCTCCGGTAAAGAAACTGCTGAAGCGCGCGGCTGACGTATTGAACGCAGGAGTTCCGTCATGACCCGCACCATCATCTGCCGCAAGTACCACGAAGAATTGCCCGCCCTGGAACGCGCCCCGTTCCCAGGCGCCAAGGGCCAGGACATCTTCGATCACGTCTCCGCCAAGGCCTGGGCTGACTGGCAAAAGCACCAGACCCTGCTGATCAACGAAAAACGCCTGAACATGATGAACGCCGAAGACCGCAAATACCTGCAGGGCGAGATGGACAAGTTCTTTTCCGGCGAAGATTACGCCAAGGCCGACGGCTACGTGCCACCTGCTGAATAATTGATCAAATGTGGGGGTTGGCCCGTAAGCGACGGTAATAATTAAATATTTTTTGAAAACTTGCTTGACGACCCCCTGAAAAACCCGTTTAATGCGCCCCGTTGCCCAGATAGCTCAGTCGGTAGAGCAGGGGATTGAAAATCCCCGTGTCGGCGGTTCGATTCCGTCTCTGGGCACCACTAATACCGAAAAACCCCAAGCGAAGATGATTCCTTGGGGTTTTTTATTGCCTGCGATTTAGTGCTTCCCCGTGCACCCAGCACACACAAGATCAAGCCGACCTGCAGTGCCGCAAAATAATGGCACTATGATATGATTCAGGCGAATGCCATGGCAGGCGAGCGATACCCGAAGGATGCACCCCTCCCGTACTCCCCGCCGACCTTTGGTATTTGCAAACCCAAACAGGTCTACGCGTTTGCGCCCCCCCCTGCCAGTTCCCAAAGCCCTCGACGTCAATCGACACGGAAGCGTTATGCCCACCATCAACGATCTAAAAGACAAAATCGACACTAAAACCGTGAACATGGTGTTGCTCACCATCGCAACGGCCGGGCTGTACCTTCTGCTGTGGGTGTACAGAAGCAACCTGATCATCAGCGAAACCACAAAAATTCGCCTGGTCGACAACACCTACATCATCTGGCTGGCGGTATGCATTGGCTTGAGCGGCGCCTTTACCAAGACCGGCTCGTCCCTCGATCTGGTGGGCCTCATTCTTTCCCTGGCAGGCGGCGCGTTGTACGTCGTCTGGGCATTCAAAGCCAGGAAAGCATTGTCGGAATATGCGCTGAACGAATTCCAGATCGACCTGAGAATGAACAGCTTCTACACCTTCTTCCTGAGCGTCTACTACATCAACTACTGCATCAACGACCTGCCTGAAGAGCAAAGAAAGCAAAACATTCTGCGCGGCCACACCCAGCAGGCTTGACCCCTGAACGGGCGCAGGACAGCGCCCGGCACGCCCAATCAAGGACACCCGGATGATCCGCACAACAGGAAATCTCAAAGCCGCATTGGCACTCTCTGCGTCCCTGCTCTGCCTCGGCACCGCTCATGCCGCCAATGAAGAACTTGCCCAAGAGGTCAGGGAGAGCATTCAGGAAGAGTGGGATAAATCCACTTCGCCTGGCGAGAACAAGATCAAGGAGCTGACGCTGATCAAACGCGGAGAAAACAAATACCGCGGGCTTCTTGAGGTCGACGGCCCCGATGGCGAGGAAAGCCTGATCCTCAAAGTGATGGTCGATGACGACAACATCATCTGGGAAGTCGTCGATTAACACCGATAAACACGCCCCCGGTTGCACTACCCGGTATTGCGACAGCCCGGCGCACTGCTACCCCTCAGGGCATATGGAGAAGTAAATGGCATACACATCGATCATTTTCAAAAACCCGAACACGGGCTCGATGAAGGAAGCACCTGTCGGATTTTCGTGGACGACGTTCTTTTTCGGTTGCTTCCCGGCACTGTTCCGCGGCGACCTCAAATACGGCCTGCTTCAATTCGTGATCGCGATAATCACGATGGGCTTCAGCAACATCGTGTTTGCGTTCATCTACAACAAGTTCTACATAAAGGACTTGATCGGCCAAGGCTTCAAGGCACAGTCGATTACCAGTGGCGACATCAACTTTGCCTCGGCAAAAATCGGCATGCAGATCCCGATGCTGGAAGCGGCGTGATCGATGGCTGCCTGTCACCGCAGCCAAAAACATCGCCTGCAAAAAACCTGCCCCGTGCAGGTTTTTTTATGCCGTGTGGCTGCGACGTGATGTCGATCACCATGAAAGCACCAAAGCCTGGCCGGCAGGCTGCAAAGCGCGTTAATCAGGCCAGCCGGTCATCCAGGCGGCGATCAGGGCCACGGGTTACTTCACCAGGAACACCAATAATGGGTTGTCATTCAACCTCCCATTGAACACAGGCGCCATATGCTCCAGCGGCGTGCCGCTCAGCAATGCGGTTTGCTTGCGCTCCACAATCACCCAGGCGGGGCGCGGCAGCGTGTCCACCAGCAACGGTTCGTTGCGCCCAATGAACAACGGCTGCTCGTCGTGATCCAGGTTCATGATGTAGCGAATCGCCCAGGTGTCCTTGGCCAGATCCACAAACACCAGGGTCCCCGGCGTATCGGCACGCAGCTTCTCTACCGCACCAACGAAGTTCTTGGTGTCGTATTGCAGGTCCTTGGCCGGTTCCACCACCACGACGAGCACCAGCCATTGGGTGACCAGCGCAATAAGGCTGAGCACCACCAGACGCTGGCCGAGACGGCCCTGCAAACGGTGCCAGGCAATCACCGCTGCCAGTTGCAACACCATCAGCACACCCACCAACGCCGGCACTGAAACGTCCGGCCAGTAACCGTGCTTGTGCCACAGGTGCCGACAGACGAACACCACCACGATGCCCAGCACCGGCAACGCAGCCACCAGCCACTCATAGCCACGACGCACCCCAAGCAGCCAGCCTTGGGCCTGGAGCAGGCCATAGGCGGCTACCGCAGCAAACATCGGGACCATCGGCACGATGTAATAGGCACGCTTGAAGTGCGGGATGGACAAGCCCACCAAAATCATCAGGCCGCAGGCGGCCAGGCGCACCATCAGTTGCACGTCGGCATCTTCGTTACGCATCGACCATTTGTGGCGCAGGGCAATCATCGTTGCCAGTGCCAGCGGCACCACCGGGAAATAGCGGTACAGGCTCAACTTCAGATAGAAGTAAAACGCCTCGCCGGTTTCGTCGAGGCGCCCGGCAAACTGCATCCTGAGCACATCATCGACAAAAGCATCGCCACCACTGATCCGCGCCAGCTTCAATAGCAACCACCAACAGCCGGCCAGCAGGATCAGGCCGATCACGCCATGGGCAATGACCTTTTTCAGCACGCCAATTCGCTCTTGCCGCGTACGAGCGGGGCTCAGCGCCCAGTAGACACACACCACCCCGCACACCTCGATCAGCCCCAGCGGCCCACGAATGGCAAACGCCACCACGAACAACGGAAAGACCGCATATTGGCGCAGCCTCGAACCCATGCGCTCGCCGGTATGCAACAGGTAGAAAGCACCGAGGCACAGCAACGAGACCATCTGGTCCAGGCATACCGAGCGCGACTTCTCCAGCAACTGGGCGGTCAGTGCGGTGAGCAGCACCGTCAGCAGCGCCCACGCCCGGCCGGACGGCACCAGCAAGCGGTAGATCAGCGCCATGACCCCGGCAGACGCCAAGGCGGTGGGCATCACGTTAGCCAGGTCATTGGGCGCGCCGAACAAGCGGGCAAAGAGGTAACTGAGGTAGGTCGCGGTGCCCGGGTAGTCCGGGTAAGGCTCACCGTAGGTGGTAGGAAACAGGCTCGCGCCGTGGCGAAACATCTCTTGCATGAACACGGCCCAGCGGCCGTCGAAGCCTTGTGGCTGCTGGTCCCAGATGCCCAGGGTAAACAGCAGCAAGGCGATAACGAAAATGCCCAGCGATTCCATTCGAAAGCGATTGTGTTGATCCATTATTCAGCCTGTCAGGTGGGGTAAACCGGCCCATGTTGCCGAACCCCACCCTGAATGCCCCCTGAACGGAATCAAACATTCATCCGCCTAACGACGAGCGGGCCAGATCAGCAGCGGAATCAGCCGGATATAGAGTAGCTCTCCCACCAGCTCCACCAGGGTTTGCGTGATCACTGCGGCGGCGGCAAGCCCGCGGATGTCTTCCGGCAATGCCAGCGCCAACGGCAGTACCACCAGGGAATTGCGTGTGGATGCGCTGAAGGTCACCGCCCGCGCAGTAATCGACGGCAGCTTGAACAGGCGCGCAGCCAGCGCGCCCATTACCGGAGCCAGTAACAGGAAGCCGATATACACCGGGATCACCGGCGCCAGCAGGCCGATATCGCGGACCACTGCGGTGATCTGCGAACCGATCACCACCATCAGCACCAGCGCCATGGCGGGTACGGGTAACCAGGCCCAGGCATCGTTCCACGCACTGATGACTGTGGACCGCCGGGACAGGGAAGTCGTCAGCACCGCCAGAATCATGGGTGCAACGATCAGCAGCAGGAAGGCCTCGACAAACGGCCCCACCGCCACCACCACCTGCGACTGCGCGCCCAGGATCAACCCAAGGTACACCGGCAACAGCAGCAGTTGGAGCAGCAACAGGACCGGGGTCGCGGCCAGCATCAACCGCGAGTCACCCTTGCCGATATGAGTGAACACCACCACGTAGTCGATGCATGGCGTCAGCAGCACCAGCAACGCGCCGATCAGAATCGCCGGGTGTTCCACCAGGCCACGGGTCAACGTCCACACCAGCAGCGGGATCAGGATGAAGTTGGCCAACAGCAACGCAACCATGAAGCGTTTGTTGCCCAGGCCCTGGCGCAGGTCCAGAAACGGGATCTGCAGGAACATCGCATACATCAACACGGCGATGGCGGGTGTCACCAGGGTGCCCAGGCCTTGGGCCATGGATGGCGCCAACAGGCCGACAACGGCAGCCAGCAGCACGCTGGCGAAGTAGATCGGGATCTGGTTTTGTTCGAGGGTGTCGCGGGTCATGGGCCGGCTCTGGTGGGCGAAAGGGTCTAAGCCTAGGCACCTGTGCCGCTCAGGTCGAGCCTCAGAAAAATCCCCGGGGTGTTCGTAGCGGAAATTTGTTAATTTCGACTGCTTATAAAACTGCGCACGGGCCGTTGACACCCCATCGAAAGCGC
The DNA here is from genome assembly GCF_020515595.1 of Pseudomonas sp. MWU16-30323. Classification (NCBI taxonomy): domain Bacteria; kingdom Pseudomonadati; phylum Pseudomonadota; class Gammaproteobacteria; order Pseudomonadales; family Pseudomonadaceae; genus Pseudomonas; species Pseudomonas sp. MWU16-30323. The sequence goes on along the minus strand of NZ_JAIWYM010000010.1, from coordinate 94,011 downwards.
AATGATCGAGCCTGCTCATGAACCTGCCAATCCGACCTCAAGCCGAAGCATTCCGCGAGCCCGCAGCCGATGGGCATTCCATCGGCGGCTTCACGTGGCGCCATCCGCGCACAGACTTTGAACGCCCGGTCGTCATCATCAACGCCGCCACCTCTGTACGCTGCCGTCACTACGCACGGTTTGCCGATTACCTGTTTGCCAATGGCTTCGATGTCATCACCTACGACTACCGCGGCATCGGCGAATCCCGCAGCGGCTCGCTGAAGGGGTTCAAGGCCTCGTGGTCGGATTGGGGCGTGCTGGACTTTGAAGCGATCCTGCAGCGGGCACAGCGGGAGTTTTCCGGGCAGCCGATTGATGTGGTCGGGCACAGTTTTGGCGGATGTGCGGCGGGGCTCGGGGCGTCCGGCGCAGTGATTCGGCGCCTGGTAACGGTAGGCGCGCAGTTTGCCTACTGGCGCGACTACGAGGCGAGCGGGCGCTGGCGGATGTTTGCCAAATGGCATGTGGTGATGCCATTGGTGACTGCGGTTTTTGGCTACTTCCCGGGCAAGCGCATGGGCTGGCTCGAGGATACGCCGGCGGGTGTGGTACGCGACTGGAGCACGCCGACGCCGGGTTATGAACAGCGCCCGAGCGGGCGAGCCTTGGGTGAGTTGCCGTTTTCCCGGGTGAAGGCACAGGTATTGGCCATCAGCATTACCGATGATCCGTTTGGCACGGTGGCGGCAATCGAGCGCCTGCTGGGTTATTTCAAAGGCAGCGAGCGCACGCATCTGCGGATCGCACCTGAAGATATCGGCGAAAAAGAGGTCGGACATTTCGCGTTCTTTCGCAGCCAATATCAGGATCGGTTGTGGCCGATTGCGTTGGCATGGCTACAGCGGGGAGAGCTGGCCCAAGGCACTCCGGGGCGCCAAGTGACGGATCGCACCTAGAAAGCCTTGGGATTTCCCCAGACCTGCGCTTCAATACCCCATTCCCAGATCCTGACACCAAGGACGTGAGCCCATGGCTTCGCCGAACAAACAGCAAAAACGCGCCCACCGGGCAAAAGCCAAGGCCAAGCAGAACCGCACCCAGCGCGCCGTCGCTACCAAGCCGGATGCCTTTGCCGGCGATGACAGCCGTATTGATCTTGAGTCGGTGGACTTGACCGAGCTGTTCCTGGAGATGCGCACCGCTGGCGAAACCAGCCAACAGGCACTGTGTGCGGTGTTCCTGGCGCACCCGCTGTTGGCGGTGGTGCTGGAGCAGGAAGGTGAAGAGGAAGCGACCGACTTTATCCTCGCGGCACTGATCGAGTATCGCCAGTGGGCCACGGATACCGAGGATGAAGCGGCAGCGCTGGCGTGGATTGAATCGCCGGCGTTCCAGGCCGATTACGTCGCGGCGTCACAGGCGCTGACCGCGGCCCAAGACTGACACAGAACGAAATGTGGGAGCCGGGCTTGCCCGCGATGGCGGTGTGTCAGTCACCACATGTGTCGACTGACACACCGCCATCGCGGGCAAGCCCGGCTCCCACCGTTTTTTGCAGTGTTTGGTGAATCGTATTTCAATCCATCAATTCAGCACCGCAGCCCCAACCGTCCGGCCCTTGCGCCGACGCGACACAATCAGCCCCGCCGCAATCACCAGCAAGCTCAGGATCCCGGTGGCCATGATCTCCACCCGATGCGCTTCCTGGAACAGCATGATCGTCAGCACGCCCACGATGAACACGATCACCGCATACGTCAGGCCCGGGAACAACCACATCTTGAAGGCAATCTTCTCGCCCGCTTCCGTGCGCTTCTGGCGCATGCGCAGTTGCGACACCGCGATCACCAGGTACACCAGCAGCGCGATGGCGCCGGAGCTGGCCAGCAGGAATTCAAACACCGCCGCCGGGGCCACGTAGTTGGCGAACACCGCCAGGAAAGCCGCGCCGGTAGACAGCAACACTGCCCAGTAAGGCGTGCCGCTCTTGTTGGTGACCTTGGACACCGCCGGTGCATCACCGCGACGGCCCAGGGAGAACATCATGCGTGAAGCGGTGTACAGCGCCGAGTTCAGGCAGCTGGTCACGGCCACCAACACCACCAGGTCAACGATCAGCTTGGCATTCGGGATGCCCATGCGTTCCAGCACCGTCTGGTAGGAACCGACCGCTGCCAGCGCAGGATCATTCCATGGCACCAGGGCCACGACGATGAAGATCGACACCAGGTAGAACAAGCCAATCCGCCAGATCACCGAGTTGGTGGCCTTGGAAATCTGCTGGCCAGGGTTCTTCGATTCAGCGGCGGCGATGGTCACGATCTCGGTACCCATGAACGAGAACATGGTGGTCAGGATCGCTGCCAACACTGCGCCCATGCCGTTAGGCAGGAAGCCTTGGGTGTCGAACAGGTGCGAAACGCCGCTGACCTGGCTGCCCGGCAGGAAGCCGAAGATTGCCAGGATGCCGAGGATCACAAAGCCAATGATCGCCACCACTTTGATCAACGCAAACCAGAACTCGAACTCGCCGTAGTTCTTCACGCTGAACAGGTTGGTCGCGGTCAGCAGCAAGGTGATGATCAGGGTGAAGGCCCAGATCGCCACGCTGGGGAACCAGGCGTGGAGGATGGTCGCGGCGGCGTTGGCTTCCAGCGGAATCACCAGCACCCAGAACCACCAGTACAGCCAGCCGATGGTGAAACCGGCCCAGTGACCAATCGCACGGTCGGCATAAGTCGAGAACGAACCCGTGTCCGGCGATGCCACGGCCATCTCGGCCAGCATGCGCATGACCAACACCACCAGCGTACCGGCGGCGGCATAAGCCAGCAGCACGGCCGGGCCTGCTGCCGCAATCGCGTGGCCGGAGCCGACAAACAACCCGGCACCGATAACGCCGGCAATCGACAGCATGGTGACGTGACGCGGTTTGAGCCCCTGTTCGAGGTCATTGGAGCTTTGCGTACTACTCATTGACACACCTTTACGAGGAATTGCGAATACGGTCCACCCGGCCTGACGTCTTTCTCGTGAAAAGAAACCAACGGGGCGTTCTTTATTTTTTACGCAAGATTTGCGCCAAAATGTTACAGATCCGCGATTGACGCGGCCTGTAGGGAAACTCAACAGCTCTCGTAAGTCACTGACACTAATGGCATTCCGCTATAGCGTTACTGTGCGACTCACTTGAAGTACGAACGGACGCACCAAAAACACACACAAATTGTGCGTGACGCTCCATTAAAGGGCTGATAGGGACCGTTCGCCGGTTTAACCCTTCCAACACCCGGCCAAAGCTGGCACCATCGCGCCCTTTTTTACGCGAAGCCTGTAGGCATCCGGGTTCAAACGGCTGTTCGGTTGTTGATGGCGCGACACACTGCTGTGCCGATGCGACACCCTGCCGCAGACCGTCTGTTTACCGCCTGCAGGGCTGTTGGCTGTCATCCAAACGCTATGCTAGCTTGGCGCCTCGCCAGGAAGGCGGGCCAACAGCAGGAGCGCAATGAACACAATGAGGACCGCACATGGCTGAGGCCACGCCCGCGCTTGAAATCCGCAACTTGCATAAACGCTATGGTGAGCTTGAGGTGCTTAAAGGTATCTCGCTGACCGCCCGCGACGGCGATGTGATCTCGATCCTGGGTTCCTCCGGTTCCGGCAAGTCCACGTTCCTGCGCTGCATCAACCTCCTGGAAAACCCACATCAGGGGCAAATCCTGGTGGCTGGCGAAGAGCTCAAGCTCAAGGCCGCAAAAAACGGTGAGCTGGTAGCCGCCGACGGCAAACAGATCAACCGCCTGCGCAGCGAAATCGGTTTTGTGTTTCAAAACTTTAACCTGTGGCCGCACATGAGCGTCCTCGACAACATCATCGAGGCCCCGCGCCGCGTGCTCGGCCAGAGCAAGGCCGAAGCCATCGAAACCGCCGAAGCCTTGCTGGCCAAGGTCGGCATCAGTGACAAGCGCCATGCCTACCCCGCGCAACTGTCCGGCGGCCAGCAGCAACGCGCCGCGATCGCCCGCACCCTGGCCATGCAGCCCAAAGTCATCCTGTTCGACGAGCCGACATCGGCCCTTGACCCGGAAATGGTTCAGGAAGTACTTAATGTGATCCGCGCCCTGGCCGAAGAAGGCCGCACCATGCTGCTGGTCACCCATGAAATGGGCTTCGCCCGTCAGGTGTCCAGTGAAGTGGTGTTCCTGCACCAGGGCCTGGTCGAAGAGCAAGGATCGCCACAGCAGGTATTTGAAAACCCACTTTCGGCGCGCTGCAAACAATTCATGTCCAGCAACCGCTAACGGAGCAACATGCATGCAGAACTATAAAAAATTCCTCCTGGCTGCCGCCGTTTCGATGGCGTTCAGCGCCACGGCGATGGCCGAGACCTTGAAAATGGGGATCGAAGCGGCCTACCCGCCGTTCAACAATAAAGATGCCAGCGGCAACGTCGTCGGCTTCGACAAAGACATCGGCGACGCCCTGTGCGCCAAGATGAAAGTCGAGAAATGCGAAGTGTATGTCTCGGACTGGGACGGCATCATCCCGGCCCTGAACGCCAAGAAGTTCGACTTCCTGGTCTCCTCGCTGTCCATCACCGATGAACGCAAGCAGGCCGTCGACTTTACCGACCCGTACTACTCCAACAAGCTGCAGTTCATCGCGCCCAAAGCCAACAAGGACTTCAAGACCGACGCGGACTACCTGAAGGGCAAGATCATCGGTGCACAGCGCGCGACGCTGGCCGGTACCTACCTGGAAGACAAGCTGCCGGACACTACCGCCAAGCTCTACGACACTCAGGAAAACGCCTACCTCGACCTGACTTCCGGCCGCCTGGACGGGATGCTCGCCGACAAGTACGTGCAGTACGAGTGGCTGAAAAGCAAAGACGGCTCCGCCTTCGAATTCAAGGGCGACCCTGTGGTTGAGAGCGACAAGATCGGTATCGCCGTACGTAAAGGCGACCCACTGCGTGAGCGCTTGAACAAAGCCCTGGCTGAAATCAAAGCCGACGGCACCTACAAAAAGATCAACGACAAGTACTTCCCTTTCAGTATCGAGTGATCCTGAATGGCCTGCCCGGCGCGCTCGCTTGAGTACGCCGGTCCTGAGCTTTGCCTTGCGAAACGACTAAACCATGAATTTCGACCTCTACGGATTCGGCCCGGCGCTTGCCGCTGGTGCGCTGATGACCGTCAAGCTGGCGCTCACCGCCCTGTGCCTCGGGCTGGTGCTCGGCCTGGCCGGTGCCCTGGCCAAGACTTCCCCGTACAAGCCGCTGCAATGGCTTGGCGGCGCCTACTCCACCCTGGTTCGCGGCATCCCGGAACTGCTGTGGGTACTGCTGATTTACTTCGGTACGGTCAACCTGATGCGCTCCCTCGGGGAGTATTTCGGCAACCCCGACCTGTCCCTCAGTGCGTTTGCCGCCGGTGTTATCGCCCTCGGCCTGTGCTTTGGCGCCTATGCCACGGAAGTGTTCCGCGGCGCGATCCTGGCCATTCCCAAGGGCCACCGTGAAGCCGGTGTCGCGCTGGGCCTGTCGAAGTTCCGGATCTTCACCCGGTTGATCATGCCGCAGATGTGGCGCATCGCCCTGCCCGGCCTGGGCAACCTGTTCATGATTTTGATGAAGGACACCGCGCTGGTGTCAGTGATCGGCCTGGAAGAAATCATGCGCCACGCGCAGATCGGCGTGACCGTCACCAAGCAGCCCTTCACCTTCTTTATGGTCGCGGCCTTCATGTACCTGGGCCTCACCGTCCTGGCGATGACCGGCATGCACTTCCTGGAAAAACGTGCCGCGCGCGGCTTTGCGAGGAGCACGCAATGAGTGGCGACTACAGCTGGCTGTCGCATTTCGACCTGGGCCTGAACTGGGCCGTCATCATCAAGTGGCTGCCCCGGTTGGCCCAGGGCGCGACCCTGACCCTGGAACTGGTGGCCATCGCCGTGATCGCCGGCCTGCTGCTGGCAATCCCGTTGGGCATCGCGCGCTCGTCACGCCTGTGGTACGTGCGCACCCTGCCCTACTGCTACATCTTTTTCTTCCGAGGCACGCCGCTGCTGGTGCAGCTGTTCCTGGTGTATTACGGCCTGGCGCAGTTCGATGCCGTGCGTGAAAGCTTCATGTGGCCGTACCTGCGGGATCCGTTCTGGTGCGCCACCGCCACCATGACCCTGCACACGGCCGCCTACATCGCCGAGATCCTGCGCGGCGCTATCCAGGCCATCCCGCCGGGTGAAATCGAAGCGGCGCGGGCGCTGGGCATGTCCAAGCCCAAGGCGCTGTTCTACATCATCCTGCCCCGTGCAGCGCGCATCGGCCTGCCGGCCTACAGCAACGAAGTGATCCTGATGCTCAAGGCCAGCGCCTTGGCCAGTACGGTGACCTTGCTGGAACTGACCGGCATGGCCCGCACGATCATTGCCCGCACCTACCTGCCGGTGGAGATCTTCTTCGCTGCGGGATTGTTCTACCTGCTGATGTCCTACGTCCTGGTGCGCTTCTTCAAGCTGCTGGAGCGCTGGTTGCGGGTCGATGCCTGCCAGGGCCGCTGACGCCGTGCTGACGGGTGAGCAACTGCTCGCCCGCTTCCAGGCGCTGGATGCGTTCCTCACCGAACATCAAGGGCTATGGCGACCACGGCCCTTTACCCACCTGCAATTGCCCTGGGAAACCCAGCATCCCGAGCTGGCCCACTGGCTGCGCCAGCGCTCGCTGGCCGAGGCGGAAAGCAGCCATAACCAACCTCACGACCTACAGGCGCCTGTACCGTTTCCCGCGCTGGCGGCCCAGTCGCTGAACCTCAGCGCTGTGGATAACTTACCGTCCACCGCACTACCGGCCGCTCACCACCGCCTGAACGTCGATGTACCCGGTCGTAAATGGCAGCAGATAGAAGCCTTCGGCGCCGCCCTGCAATTCTCTAAAACACCCCAGCACTGGCTCGACTGGTGCGCAGGCAAAGGCCACCTCGGCCGTCGCCTGCTGCAACCCGGGCAGCAACTGACGTGCCTGGAATACGACCCGGCCCTGATTGCTTCAGGGCGAGCCCTCAGCGAACACCATCATTTGCCCGTCACCCATCGCCTGCAAGACGTGATGGCCGACGTGCAGATCAACCGTGACCAAACCCCAGTGGCCCTGCACGCGTGCGGCGACCTGCATGTGCGCCTGCTCCAGCTGGCCAGCGCCGCCGGCTGCCAGCAACTGGCCGTGGCGCCCTGCTGCTACAACCGCATCCGCGCCGAGGCATATCAGCCGCTGTCGATTGCGGCCCAGGCTTCATCACTGCGGTTATCAGTGGAAGACCTCGGCCTGCCGCTGAGCGAAACCGTCACCGCAGGCGCGCGCGTACGCCAGCAGCGAGATACATCGATGGCCAGGCGTTTGGGTTTTGATGTGCTGCAACGGCACCTGCGCGGTAGTGACGAATACCTGCCCACTCCGTCCCTGCCGGCGAGCTGGCTGGCCAAGTCGTTCGCCGACTATTGCCGCGAACTGGCTGCACTCAAGGGATTATCCACAGGTGAACAGGATTGGTCGGCACTGGAGGCCCAAGGCTGGCAGCGCCTGGCCCACGTGCGAAACCTGGAATTAGTGCGTGGTCTGTTTCGGCGCCCGCTGGAAATGTGGCTGGTGCTGGACCGGGCATTGTTTCTCGAAGAAAACGATTACAGGGTTCAAGTCGGCAGCTTCTGCGAAGCACCGCTCACCCCGCGCAACCTGATGCTGCTCGCCGAGCTCAATTAAAGGGCATTTTGTCGCAGCATGCCCTGTGGATAAGTCTGTTGATGGAATTCTGGCAGAGGCTTTGCCCGCAAGCTTTACAGGGCAAAATGCTGACTGGTCATTTTTTGTTCAAAAAATAAAACGCACGCAAAACAGGCAGTTGCGGCGTGTTGAGAACCGCTCCGCAAAATTGCGGTTTCATGACATGTCAAACCAACCGATTGTGCATAAGCATCTGGCGTCAGCGGCATAACCCGGTCTTTTCAGCGGGTAATCAACAGGCGGCAAAGCTCGTTGATATCGTCACAGGCCATGCTTGCGGCGTCGCCATCCAGCGGGTCGCTGCCGAAAGCCAGAGCCTCGCTGATCGCCGAATCCCGGTGCACCACTTCCAGCAGGTTTTCACCCAGGCGCTTCTTGAACACCTCGACCATGTCGAGGCTGAAGCCGGAAGACTCGTCGAGTTGGTTGATCACGAAGTGGCACCGCATCGCCGGCTGACGATCAACGTGTGGCGCCAGCAACTGCTCCATCTGCTCCAGAGTGCCGAGGGAGGCCGCATCCGCCTGGGCGATGACCAGCACCACATCGGCCACATTCAGTGCCTGATGCAGGTAGACATTGTTGCCCGCCGGGGTGTCGATGATGACTGTATCCTGCTCGCTCAGACCGAGGGCCGAGAGGTGCTGCGCCAACCACTGCGGTTCCTGCTTGAGCCACCGCTGCAGGTCTTCCTGTTGGCGAATATCGGTTTCGCCAAAAGTGATCACCTGGCAACCGGCGAAGCCCGAATGAAGGATCTGGCTCCAGCGCTCGTTCTGCAGGCTGGTGCGCCCGATGCCGGGCAAGCTGTGGCTCAGGCCAAAGTGGTGATAGAGGGCATTTTGCGGGTCCAGGTCCAGCGCCACCACCGGCCGCCCCAGGCGCTGTAAACCGCTGCTCAGCGCCGTGGCCAGGGTGCTGCGGCCGACGCCGCCATTGACCGACACCAGCGCCACCACATTCGCACGAACGGTCGCGGCTTCGCGGGACTGCTCGTTGGCACAGGGGGAATGCCGGGAGAACGACGCGCCGCTGCCCATGTTAAGACTGGCGCTGTCGTCGATGGGCATGTCTTCGAAGAATTGCAGCATCGAATCCATTCCCTGGACATCATTGGCAGTTGTCTTATTAAACAACTCAAAAAGTTCATCAGTACGGCTCATCGCCAACACTCCATCACGACGCATCGTAAAGACGTGAAAGGTCAGCTGTACTGATGCTTACCGCAGGTCTTTTTGTGGGCGCCTTTGTGTACGCATTCTGTGACAAAGGAATGAAAGTGTCATTATTTTGGTGTTTCTGAACAAATCTTTAAGACGAACGGTAAAAAGTCAATTAAATGACTAACCGTTGCCGGATCGCGAAACGTCTGAAATGCCTCTAATGGCTGCGCTCGTGTAACAAGCTGTATGAAACCCACCTCCTATACATACCGAGGCAAAACCCAGAGGTGCGTGACACAGGCCGGATACCTCCCAGGCGCTCAATAGGCTCCAACGCAACACACCTTATTGAACCTCAGAGGACACCACCATGAACCGGAACACCTTCATTGCCAGCTGCCTGTTTGCCTTGCTCAACATCGCCGCCTTTTCGGCCCAGGCCGAAGCCAGCCCCAAACTGGATATTCAGCAAGTGCTGTCGACCGTGGACAATGGCGGCGCGGCGTGCGGCGTGGTGAATGCGCGGATGACGTACCTGGATTCCCATGGGCAGAAGCAGGTGTTTGAGTACATGAAGTTTGCGGATTCGTGTAACCAAGGCAGCTGATCGATACACATTCTTTTACGGGCTGACCCTTGATGGCCTTCGGGCTGAGGAAGCCATCCTCAGTGGTCAAAATGAGCTGGATGCAAGAAAACCTCTGTGCCTGCAAAAATAGTCAGAATTCAGGGGTTTACAGAAGCTTGCCAATCGCTATAATCGTCGCCCTAACACGCCGGTATAGCTCAGTTGGTAGAGCAACTGACTTGTAATCAGTAGGTCCCGGGTTCGACTCCTGGTGCCGGCACCATACAAAACGAAGCCCTCGCAGAAATGTGAGGGCTTTGTTGTTTCTGGGGTGTCCCTACCACAGATCCTGATCTGGCAGCCTCACTACTTTCCTGCTGATCACCTACCTGCTCCCCTCTGCAATCCTTTCGAAACCCCACCTTCTGTAACCACGCTCGCATCGATCTTTGCATGCAAAATTTTGGGTTGAGACGGAACAGCGCAGAGCGATAAATAAATCCGTCCCCTTTACGCTAGTCCCCTTTACGCTCCCTGAATCGACGCGCTATTACTATTTGCTGACCATGCAATTACTCACTCATCGCTTAGGAAAACCCTGGCAGTTCTGCCGCTAGACGAAGGTCAGAAAGCGGCCAGAAGCCGTCAGTGGACACCATACTGGCAAAACGATAGCCTACAGCTAGAAATGCTCGAAAAGGATCGAGTCGCCTATGGCGCATTAGGATGCGACATAGCATGTCGCCTAATATAAGTTAGGGTACGTCAATACAGTACATGGATGAAACATGATCGATCTCGGAGCCACAGATTTTTATATTGACGTACCGAGCCTGCCACGGCATGAGTTCGAAAAATATTCGACTAAGTTGTTCGATGAGTGGGAGGCATATGTAGAACAAGTATTAAAAATCCCAGATTATGCACTTGCGCTTGAAGTTGAAGAGGGCTCAATAAAAGGTGGGGCTAAAATTGCAGCAGCTCTTTACGCACTTTATATGGGCATAGGCCAATATGGCTCGTTCATATCGGGAGTTCAAACAATACAAGGCCAAATAAGCTCAATAGGCGATTTTCTGGCTACTCACGCGACTACGCCTTTCTCGTACAATGAAGTCAAACCAAGAATCAAAAAAAATAGTGGTTCTTTAGGCGAGTTACAACGATTATTTTTTAAAGTTCAGCAAGGAAAAATTACGGCTGAGCAAGCAATGCTTGAGGCTGAAGTCATCTTCGGCGACGAAGCGAAATCCGAGCCAGATTTCATGAATGAAATGAAAAAATCATTTGAAAAAACACCTCTACTAGCAAAGCAATTAAAGTTACCTCTAAACACTTTTGAGCAAGACGTGTTTCTACAAATCAGCAATAAAAAACGTCTGCCGCGCTCACCGCGCCCTAAGCCAGAACCACCTATTGGCCAACAATTTCGCGTAGAGGTTTGGCGCGACTCAAAAAAAGAAAAAAGAAAGGTACGTGTAATACAATTATGAAACGTCAGGCACCCTAAAAACTGATTAAGCTCGGTAGTAAAGCGCTCTGTACCGAAAAACCGATTTCAACTAAGCACTCCAACAGGTCAGACAGTACTTTTGAGCAAAAAACTAATGTAGTTATAATAATTATAATCCAGCCATCGCAAACTTAACTGACAAAAGAGAAAGCTATGCTGAATCAGAATTTCTCACCTGACAACCTCAAAAAATTCCTCCACAGCAAACGTGATCAGCGGAAATTAAAAAAGCAAAATTCTTTCGAAGACGAACAGAAAATCTTGACCGATCTGAGCTATGCGGTGGATAGTCGAGACTTTAAATTTGAAAGTATCACCGAGTCCGAAATAAAAAATAAATCGATAGTACGTATCAAAAACTTAAAAGAAACGCTAATTCTAAGAAAACTCAACGACAATCTGAAGCGTATTTATGGTGCAAAACAATCGAACCGCAGAGAGATCACTAAGCAAGTTTACATATTACTCCAAGAAATAAACCCCTTATACATTATACGACTAGACATCAAAAGTTTTTATGAAAGCATAAATTTAGAAACCGTGCTTGAGCCAATTTTCGAAGAAACACTTTTATCACCAACATCGAAGAAAATATTAAGAGCGATTCAAAATCACCCCTCAGTCCCTTCCCACATCCCCAGAGGACTAAACATAAGCTCTACCTTAACAGAAATACATATGCGCGAATTTGATAGTGCAGTCAGAAGTCTCAGTGGTGTTTATTACTACGCTAGATATGTAGATGACATCATTATATTCTCGTATAAAGACATAGTAACCGGAGGCGAGCAACAGATTCAAAAAACTCTTCCTGTCGGGCTTAAAACTCACAATAAAAAAAGCAAATATCACCCTATTATTTGCAGGTGCATTCTAAACTGCGCATGCAATAATAATTGCAAGTGCAGGGCGTTTTGCGCATGCGAGCCGGAAGCACAAAAAAATATAACCTTGGATTATCTAGGGTATAACTTCACTTTTTCCGACATTCCAAAAAATCCAAAGAAAGAAGATAAGAAAAAACCAAAAAAAATCACTATCTCTTTAGCAGAAAGAAAAATAAATCGAATTAAGACAAGAACAATTTTAGCGCTACTCGATCATTGCAAGACACCTAACTTTCAACTATTGAAAGACAGAATTCATTTTTTAACTGGAAACTGTGAATTTAGCATTAAGGGCGACTTCAAAATTCGAAGTGGGATATATTACAACTATCCACTTTTAAGCATAGATGACCCAGCGTTGTTGGAACTTACAAACTTCTTCAGGAAAGCAATCCACAGCAAAAGTGGCTCATTAGGGAGAGCATTATCCAAATCCATATCTAGTGCTGAGCGCTCTCAGCTAGGGCGACTTTCATTTCGGTCTGGATTCAAAAACAAAATCACCTATAAAGTTGGCGAAGAAAAGCTTAATGCCATAAAGGAGTGCTGGAAAAATGCCTAAATCCAGGATCAACAAGGGAGACTTTAGTAGAGTCTTGCTAACTGAAACCACTCCCTATGAAGTTCCCGTAATATTTAACAACGAGGGGTTTTATGAACATATAAAGACTGAAGATTTGCATACAACAAACCTACTTACTTCGATAAGAGGTAATAACTGGAAGATCCCCCTCCCCTACAAAATAAAAAAGGATACACTTGGAGCTCGCAGTCTCAGCCTTCCTCACCCGACATCGCAACTGGACTACATAGACTTTTACAAAGACTACGACGTCTTGATTACTTCCCTTTGTTCTAGGAGCAAGATTTCCCTTAGAGCTCCAGTGAAGATCGCTGGTTTTTTCTACGACATCGAAACCGCACAAAAAGATGTAGACATCAATCCGGAAGCGAAGGAAATAAATGATGGCTATGATAGTTTAAACATACCTCATGCGAGTTCCTATTTCGCATACAACAAATACAACTTCTTGTATAAATTTTACGAATCTTACGAATATCATAGAATCGAGAAAAAATTTAACTTCTTAATGAGGTTTGATATCTCAAAGTGTTTTGACTCAATCTACACTCACTCAATAGCCTGGGCGGTTAAAAACAAGAGCTTCGCCAAAGATAACCATAACGGAGTGTCTTTTGAAAACAAATTTGACGAAATTATCAGGAATTCCAATCACGGAGAAACAAATGGAATAATTATCGGCCCCGAAACCTCAAGAATATTCTCCGAAATAATACTACAGCGCATTGACATAGATACTATATCCAACCTAAAACAAGATGGTTTGGATTTGGGACGTGACTACACTGTCAAGAGATACGTTGACGATTATTTTGTTTTTTCGAAGAAGGAAGAGACCTGCAAGAAAATCTTCAAAAAATTCAAAGAGAACCTAGAGTCCTACAAGCTGCACATCAATGAAAGCAAAACTAATACATACACCACACCATTCATGACATCTCTGACTATCGCAAAAAGCGAAACAAGATCGTTCATAAACAATTTCATTGATCAGCATATAATAAAATCAGAAGAAGAAAAACACACCGTTATCTGTAAAGGCTCGCCATCAAAAAAAGCCAACCGCTTAATCCAAGAGTTCAAGCAAATATTATTTTCCAATGCAACTGATTACTCCGGTGTAGCAGGCATTGCTCTAAGTCGAATCTGCAAAAAAGTGAATAAGATAAAAAGCATAGCTTCCGCTGGCGATACTGATCGGGAAAGCATATTCAATCTGATATACATCCTTCTTGAACTCTGCTTTTTTATTCTTTCTATGACGCCAAGGGTCAGGGTAACTTATCTTGTAATTCAAATATCAGCAATCTGCCTTGACCTATCTAAAAATCTTTCGTACGACCACGAAAACAACATAAAGAAAAAAATACTAGACGAAAGCATTTTGTTTTTGGATTTGATGATTTATGACGAAAAAGATGATTGCAAAGTTGAGTCTTTAAACATAATTACGCTTCTATCCACGTTAGGGTATGAATATTTATTAGCGCCTCAGAAGTTAAAATCCTTATATGACAAAATAAGTTCTACACATAATTTTTGTTATTTCGAAACCGTCACATTTTTGCATTACATCAAGAACAACCCTCAATACAAAGTCCTCAAAGAAGAAATCTTAGAAAAAATTGAAGCTACAATAATGCGTGACCGCCGAGCCATCGAATCGAATACGATTCATTTGCTACTGGACTGCATGTCATGCCCGTACATTTTGGACAACTTTAAGAAAAAATTACTTTTAGTCGTCTTAGAGCAGTACGACATCCCCAACAAGAATAAAATAAATGATTTTCTAAAATCACTCTCCAAAATCTGGTTTACTAACTGGGATAATAAAATCGATCTGCAGAGAGCTATCGACAAAAAAGGATTGAAATTCACTTACTGATTCAAGTAGAATCCAAGGGCCTGAGAAGAGTGCCACTCAATACGGGATAATGAGGCAAGAAATTGCGTTTACACAGAGTCTTGAGCAATTAATTTTGCACACACACATAGCCTCCTCAAGCAAAAGTTGACTGCGGCCAGTTTGGCCGCAGCCAACTTATTATAATCATAAGGTTGATTCTTCATAGAAAAATATTCTCCCTAAGAACTACTCTAAGCAGTTTTTCCTCATATCTGAGACTCCTAATTATTACCAGCCCCATCCCTGCGCTGTTCCGTCTCAACCCAAAATTTCGCATGCAAAGATCGATGCGATCGTGGTTACAGAAGGTGAGGTTTCGAAAGGATTGCAGAGGGGCGTGGGAGCAGGTAGGTGATCAGCAGGAAAGTAGTGAGGCTGCCGGATCAGGATCTGCGGTAGGGACACCCCAGAAACAACAAAGCCCTCACATTTCTGCGAGGGCTTCGTTTTATATGGTGCCGGCACCAGGAGTCGAACCCGGGACCTACTGATTACAAGTCAGTTGCTCCCCTGAACTCCCATCACTCTGCCCAGTTGCACCCAATCCACCACCACGCTACCCTCCTCCGGTCGCTGCCAATTCAGCGACCGGGCCTGATAACCCGGCAAGATGCAGGCGCAACAGCGCCCCACAACCACGATGTGCAGGCGTTTTTTTTACGCCCACCATTTCGTGCAATGGCGGCTGTGCGTGGGAGACCTTCGGGTCTGCCGGGTTCCTGTATCTCCGGTTTATCAGCCTGCGCACAGCTGCCACCCATTCGCCTGATAACGAACGTGGTAGCTCTCACTTGATATGGGAGTTTTACCGATGAGCGCTCCAAATCCGTCTGGCTTCACTACCCTCGGCGTTACCCCTTTCTCGTTTCACTCTGATCAGCCTTTGTTCCGCGTTAACAGCGGGGTTTCCCTGCGGGAAGCGCTGTCTCACGTTTCCGATTTGCTGCATGTGGCCAAGCTGCTGGCAGAGGATGCGGCGATGATTCGGGATACGGACCGATACGCCTGGGCTTCGCACTATCTGCAGGAGATGAGCAAGGCGGTGATTGATGATGTGGTGAAGGTGTTAGAGTCGCCGGGCAATAATCTGTAGGTGTGTCAGGTTGTGAGTGTGTTGGCTGGGCCATCGCCATCGCGGGCAAGCCCGGCTCCCACATTTGATCGTTGTTGTTTGTTCTAGAGTGTCTGGCTTGAAGCCGTCACCCACAAAAACGCCCCGAACCATCCCGGTTCGGGGCGTTTTTTATTCAGCCGTATCGCTTAGTGCCCAGCACTCTGCCCACCGTCCACATGCAGAATTTCCCCGGTCACAAACCCAGCCGATTCCAGGTACACAATCGCCTGCGCAATATCCCGCGCCTCTCCCATATGCCCAACCGGATGCAGGCTACCCAACGCCGCATGCGTCTCTTCGCCATGCATCGGCGTCTTGATAATCCCGGGGCTCACCGCATTCACTCGAATCCCGCGCTTGGCGTATTCAATCGCCAGGGATTTGGTCGCCGAGTTGAGTCCGCCTTTGGTCAGCGAAGCCAGCACCGATGGCACGCCATCAATCGCGTGGTCCACCAAACTGGTGGTGATGTTGACGATGTGCCCGGCGCCCTGTTTCAGCATCTCGGTAATCGCCAGTTGGGTGATGTAGAAGAACCCGTTGAGGTTCACGGCCAGGACGCTCACGTAGTCTTCGTGGGTGTAGCTGGTGAAGGGTTTGGCGACGAAGATCCCGGCGTTGTTGATCAGGCTGTCGATGCGGCCAAAACGCGCCACGCCTTCGCGGATGACGCGCTCGGCGGTGGCCGGGTCGGCGATGTCGCCCGCCACGGTGAGGATGTCCGGATCTGTCGACGGTTTGATCGACCGGGAGGTGGCAACCACGCGGTAATCCAGCTCGCGGTAAGCCTTGACCGCCGCCGCGCCGAGGCCTTGGGATGCGCCGGTGATCACAACGACTTTTTTCGAATTGCTCATGATGAAACCTCTATATAGAAAAGGGGATGATTCAAGCAGCCGCGGCGGACATTTCCCGCAGCATCTGTTCGTAATCACTGACGGATTGCGACCCGGAGACCAACTGGCGGCCGTTGAGGACCATGGCCGGCACGGAGTTGATGCCGCGCTCGCGGTAGAACGCTTCAAGCTCGCGCACTTCATTGGCATAAGCGGCAGAGCCCAACACCGTTCGTGCGCCTTCGATCTCCAGCCCGGCTTCGGCGGCTAAACGAGCCAGGGTTTCGTGGTCGCTGACGTTCTGGCCATCGCTGAAAAACCCGCGCAGCAGCGCCTTTTTCAGCTCGATCTGCCGCCCTTGCTGCAACGCCCACAGCAACAGCCGATGCGCGTCGAAGGTGTTGTAGAAGTGGCTGCGTTTTTCCAGGTCGAAGCTGAAACCGATGGCCGCGCCCCGCTCCATCAACATCCTTTTGCCGCTGGCAACTTCTTCAGCGCTGCGCCCGTACTTACGCATCATGTGGACGACGGCGTTTTCGCCTTCGGCCGGCATGTCGGGGTTGAGTTCGAAGGGTTTGAAGGTGAGTTCAACCTTCACTTCGCCCGCCAGGTTGTCGATGGCTTGTTCCAGGGCAGTGGCGCCCAGGGCGCACCACGGGCAGACCACGTCGGAGATGAAGTCGATGGTGACGGGCGTGCTCATGACGGATTTTCCGCGAGCTGCTTGCGGTACTGGGTGGTGGTGATGCCGGCGTAGCCCCAGTTATCGGTGTCGACTTCTTCGATGACGATGTGGGTCAGGTCGGGGCGTTTGTTAAGGACGCGTTCGAGGGTTTCGGTGATTTCGGCAATGACCTGGGCTTTCTGCTCCGAGGTGACGCCGTCGCGGGTGATACGTACGCTGACAAATGGCATGGCAAGGCTCCAGTGACGTGCCCATCGGTGTGGTGGGCAGGCAGTGAGGCCAATTTATGAGGTTGCTTGAAGTGGATAAAGGTGGGGCGGAGTACTTCATTAGTGATGCGGTGTAATCAATAGCCCGGATCGCAGGCATAAAAAAACCCCGAACCAGTCGGGGTTTTTTATCGCCTTGAATCAGGCGCGACGCCGAATCAATTAGAAAACGTTGATCGGGTAGTCGGCGTACAGACGCACTTCATTACCACCCACGTTGTAGTTGCTGGCGTTGTTGGAAACGCGCAACCACGACGCACGGGCACGCAGGCTCAGGTCTTTCGCCGGGCCGCTCTGTACCACGTATTTGAACTGGTTGAAGATCTCACGCTCGGTGCCACTGCCGCGGTTGGAACCGTCGTCAATGTTGGTGCCGCGCACGTAAGCGATGTTGTAGGTCAGGCCAGGCACGCCGAAGGCGCTGAAGTCCAGGCCGTAGCCTGCTTGCCAGGAGCGCTCGTCCTTGCCGTTGAAGTCAGACCAGTAGGAGTTGGCCAGCAGGATGGTGTTGCCACCGTCGCCGATGCCGCCTGCGTTGCGGTAGCCGCCGTACAGGTAACCGGTGTCACCGGTGCTGCGCTGGTGAGCCACGGTGAAGCTGTGCGGGCCAACGGCCCAGGTGGCGCCCAGGCTCCAGATTTTGTTGTCGCGAGCGTCGGCGTCACCTTGGTTTTCCAGGGCGAAGCTACGGTCCAGCTTGGTTTTGTAGCCGTTGAAGTCGAAGGTCAACGATTGCTTCTCTGGCAGTGCCAGCACGTAGTTGACGTTGACGTATTGCTTCTTCAGCACGTCCTGCATGTTGGAAGCGTAGAGCGCTGCCGACAGGCTTTCGGTGAATTTGTAGCTACCACCGATGTAGTCGATGCTTTTCAGCGCGCCACTGTCGGAACCCTCGGCGCTCTTGCGAGCTTCCTTGGTGAAGTGACCAGCGTCCAGTTGCAGGCCGGCGATTTCTTTGGAGACGATCGAGGTACCGGTATAGGTTTCGGACAACAGGCGGGAGTTGTCGTATTCCAGGACCGGCACGGCTGGCATCTGATCACCGTACTTGATCACGGTGTTGGAGATGCGTGCCTTGACGGCAGCGCCGCCCTTGGCCAGGTCGTTGGCTGCTTCGCCGCTGTCGCCTTGCTTGAAGAAGTCGATACCGCCAGCGCCGCTGCGACCTTTACCACCATCCAGGCGAATGGCGTATTGGCCGATCACGTCCACACCCACACCGACGGTGCCTTGGGTGAAGCCGGACTCGAACTTGCCGATGAAGCCCTGGCCCCATTCAGCTTTGTCTTGCTTGCCGTTTTTGTAGTCGCGGCTGATGTACGCGTTGCGTGCCGCGATGTTCAGGTGGCTGTCTTCAACAAAACCCTTCGATTGGGATTGGTCGTCAGCCATTGCTTGCGTAGCGCTCAAAATCCCCAGAGCGATCAGCCCCATCCGTTGCTTCAACATTTTCTTATATTCCTTATTACTGGTTGAGTACGCGCTGTGACACCAGGCTCCGTGTCGCTTTTCTGGTGTCGACTTTTCCCAGATAAAAAAAGGCCCGCGGACGACTCAAAATGCCGCGGGCCTTTTTTTATTGGAGAAGTCATGGCGGTTAGCCACAGGCGTTGGGGCGAATCCTATCCGCGCCCTTTACCGTGTGTCAATTTCGTGAATCTTCTGTATTTAGGCTAAAAAAGTCTAAGAAACATTAAATAGCCATCATCGCGCAAGGCTCTATCAAGCGCTTCTTGGATCTTCACACCCCTGCACGCCACACATTGGTGCACTCGATTGGGTGGGTTGAGTCGAAATTGCGACTCTTTGTCTCAGCCATTCAGAAAAGGCTTCAGGCTTGCCCAGCCAAGGGCTGATGTCGAGCAATTGCAACTGGCCATTCTGCTCCAAGGCCAACGTGGGAAAGCCCTGGCCGCCGATTTTTGCCAGCCATTGGCGGCTGTCATTGATGTGCGCTTGAGTTTCAGCACCCAGGATTTCATTGAAGGCGGCGTTGAAGGCCCGAGGATCCAAACCGATGGATTCGGCCAGGGTCAGCAGCACGTCGTGATCGGCGATTCGGCGACCTTCGACGTAGTGGGCCGTTTGCAAACGTGCCAGCAGTTCAAGGCCTCGACCGGCGATTTTTTCTGCGGCCAGCACGGCGCTGATCGGCGGGGCGGAGTCGAACACCGCGTCGTGGTCCCGCAGCAGGCCTTCGAAATACGCCTCGCCAAACGGTTGCCCGGTGTACTCGGCGATGCGCCGGTCATGGGGCATGACGTAGTCACGCAACTGTGGCGATACGGATTGGCGATTGGCGCCGGTCATCATGCCGCCGCCGTGCAACTGGATCGGTAACACGCTACGGGCAGCGTTCAGCAGCGGCTCGGCGCCGTAACACCAACCGCACAGCGGGTCGTAAATGTAGTGAAGCGTGGCTGCCGACATGACGGGCTCCGATGGACGTTGATGCCCGCCAGATTAGTCTCACGCACAGTTAGGAAAAACCCTGGATTGGCTTTCAGACTGTTTCGAGAATCGGTCGAATATCCCTGTCCTCTTCAGTCTTGCATCAACTCACACAACGCCTGCACTTCATCCTCGCTGAACAACCCCACCGGGTACCGTTCGCTCATCACCCGGCGCGGGTCGGGCGTCCTGATCTGCCTCGAACCGTTTTCCTTCAACCAGAGCGCCAGCGCATGAATCGCGTCACCGTTCACCCGCAAAGGGTGGAACGTGCGCGTGTACATCAGGTTGATATCGGCATTCATTTCAGCGCTCTCTCCGACTGCTTGAGCGGCTAACTTACTCAAGGTTTATGACAGAACCGCTTAGTCATACACCGTGCTCTATGTCCCAACAGCGATACAAGAGCTATGCCAATGTGCCCGGTTTGTGGGGACCTGGACACAAAAAAAGCCCACGAACCTGACGGGCCGTGGGCTTGGTGTGAGCGCGCATACCGTAGCGCGCTCGATTGCCGTTCAACCCGGCATCAGGCTGTTACAAGTGCACTCAGTTTTTGTGCGGGGCCGGCTGTTGCTGGGTCAGGCAGTGGATATTGCCGCCCCCCAGTAACAGTTCGCGGCCCGGCACCATCACCACTTCGTGCTGCGGGAACAGGCTCTGCAGGATCTCCCTGGCGCGGCTGTCCAGCGGGTCATCGAAGCTCGGCGCGATGATGCCACCGTTGACGATCAGGAAGTTGACGTAGGAACCGGCCAACCGCACCGTGGGATTGCGCTCCTGGGTGCCGTCTACCGGGTCCACGCCGGCGCATTCTTCCTCGGTGGCGTACAGCGGCCCCGGGATCGGCATTTTATGCACTGTGAACGAGCGGCCCTGGGCGTCGGTGCTGCTTTGCAGCACGTCCATGGCGGCATGGCAGCGTGCGAAGTTCGGGTCTTGCGGGTCGTCGGTCCACGCCAGCAACACTTCGCCCGGGCGCACGTAGCAGCAGAAGTTATCCACATGCCCGTCGGTTTCGTCGTTGAACAGGCCATCCGGCAACCAGATGATCTTATCCACCGCCAGGTTGGCGCTGAGCACCGCTTCGATTTCCTCACGCTGCAGGTGCGGGTTGCGATTGCGGTTAAGCAGGCATTCTTCGGTGGTGATCAGGGTGCCTTCGCCGTCGACGTGGATCGAACCGCCTTCCAGCACAAACCCTTCGGTGCGATAACGCGGGCTGCGCTCGATCTCGAGGATCTTGCCGCCCACCTGGGAGTCGCGGTTCCACGGCGAGTACAAGCCGCCGTCAAAACCGCCCCAGGCGTTGAAGTCCCAGTTCACACCGCGCACTTCACCGCTGTTGTTGATCACGAAGGTCGGCCCGGTATCACGTACCCAGGCGTCGTCGCTGGACATTTCCACCAGGCGAATATTCGGCACGTCCAGGCGCGCCCGGGCGTTTTCGTACTGGCCGGCCGAGACCGCCACGGTCACCGGTTCAAAACGTGCAATGGCCTTGGCCACCGCCACGTGGGCGGCTTGCGCCGGCTTGCCGCCCAGGCGCCAGTTGTCCGGGCGCTCGGGCCAGATCATCCAGGTTTGGGTCTGTGGCGCCCATTCGGCAGGCATGTAGAAGCCGTCGGCGCGGGGGGTGCTGTGCAAAGTGGTCATGGCGATTCAGGACTCCAGGGAACCGTCGAGGGTTTTAAGCGCACCATACAGGTTCGGACGGCGGTCGCGGAACGAACCCCAGGCGCTGCGGATGTGTTCAAGCTCATCGAGGTCGAAGCGGTGCACCAGGATGCCCTCTTCGGTTTCGTTGAGTTCTGCTACTTTTTCGCCGAACGGGTTGGCGATAAATGACGAGCCATAGAAGGTGATGTCGTAGCCGTCCTGCTCTTCATTGCCGATGCGGTTGCTGGCGACCAGCGGCATCAGGTTGGCGCCGGCATGGCCTTGCTGTACCCGCTGCCAGTGGTCGCGGGACGAAATTGTCTTGTCATGGGGCTCGCTGCCGATGGCGGTCGGGTAGAACAGGATTTCCGCGCCTTGCAGCGCCATGCTGCGGGCGGCCTCCGGGAACCACTGGTCCCAGCAGATGCCCACGCCGATCTTCGCGTAGCAGGTATTCCACACCTTGAAACCGGTGTCGCCAGGGTTGAAGTAATACTTTTCATGGTAGCCCGGGCCGTCCGGGATGTGGCTTTTCCGATAAATCCCGAGGTTGGAGCCGTCGGCATCGATGATCGCAATGCTGTTGAAACGCGCGCGGCCAGCCAGTTCATAGAAGCTGATGGGCAGCACCACCTGCAGTTCCCGGGCGACTTTCCGGAAGTGCTTGATCGCGATGTTGTCTTCAACCGTGGTCGCCAGTTGCAGGTAGTCCGGGTTCGGCTTCTGGCAGAAGTACGGCGCCTCGAACAGCTCCTGGATCAGGATGATCTGCGCGCCCTTGGCTGCGGCCTCACGCACCAGCCTTTCAGCGGTCTGGAGATTGGCTTCAAGGTCCCAGGAGCAGGCCATCTGGGTCGCGGCAACGGTAACGATACGGCTCATGAATCATCTCCTCGGCGGCGGGCAAGTGGACGCCTTTATAGCGGATAAAAATCGGCTTTTGAAGCTAATAAATATCCGCTTATCGAAAAATGTTCAAATTTTACCGATAACAATCGAGTTTATTGTTACAGCCTCCCCCGGCCCGACGTGCGGGCATGGCAGACTGGCACGATGAATCAACGTGGCGAGCAACATGTGACGCCCCCCGGTGTCTTTACCAGGCGCTTATATCGCCATTCGCTTATATCGCCGTTGTTGACGGAGGTTATGCAGCCCGCAAATGCGGTGTTTCGGCACGCAAATTGCCATCGCCCCTTGCACCGTCTCGCGCCACAACTCAAGCTATGCTCCATTCGCTTAATGTCCGTCTAAGGAAAAGGGCTTCCGACATGCGCATTCTTATCACCGGCGGCGCCGGATTCATCGGTTCTGCTCTGATCCGGCACCTGATTCAACACACCGAGCACGAAGTGCTCAACCTGGACAAACTGACCTACGCAGGCAACCTTGAGTCGCTGACCAGCATCGCGAACAACAGCCGCTATGAGTTCGTCCAGGCCGACATCATCGACCAGGCCACCGTCAGCGCCGTGCTGGCGCGCTTCGAGCCTGATGCGATCATGCACCTGGCGGCCGAGTCCCATGTGGACCGTTCAATCGACGGCCCATCGGATTTTATCCAGACCAACATCGTTGGCACCTACAGCTTGCTGGAGGCTGCGCGCGGCTATTGGCAGAAGCTGGAAGAGCCGGCGAAAAGTGCCTTCCGCTTCCACCACATTTCCACCGATGAAGTGTATGGCGACCTGCATGGCGTCGATGACCTGTTCACCGAAACCACGCCTTACGCGCCCAGCTCGCCGTACTCCGCGAGCAAGGCTGCGTCCGATCACCTGGTACGCGCCTGGCAGCGCACCTATGGCCTGCCGGTGCTGCTGACCAACTGCTCGAACAACTACGGGCCGTTTCACTTCCCCGAGAAGCTGATCCCGCTGGTGATCCTCAACGCCCTGGCGGGTAAACCGTTGCCGGTGTATGGCGATGGCCTGCAAGTGCGCGACTGGCTGTTTGTCGAAGACCACGCCCGCGCGCTGTTCAAAGTGGTAACTGAAGGTGTGGTGGGCGAGACCTACAACATCGGCGGCCATAACGAGCAGAAGAATATCGACGTGGTACGCAGCATCTGCGGCCTGCTGGAAGAGCTGGCGCCTCAGCGTCCGGCCGGCGTTGAAAAATTTACCGACCTGATCACCTTCGTCAAGGATCGTCCGGGCCACGACCAGCGCTACGCGATCGACGCCAGCAAGATCGAACGCGAGCTGGGCTGGGTGCCCGAAGAAACCTTTGAAACCGGCCTGCGCAAAACCGTGCAGTGGTACCTCGATAACCTGGAATGGTGCCGCAGGGTCCAGGACGGCAGTTATCAGGGCGAACGATTGGGCAACACTGACGTTAAGGATTTGATCGCATGATGAAGGGAATCGTATTGGCCGGTGGCTCCGGCACCCGTTTGCACCCCATTACCCTGGGCGTTTCCAAGCAGCTGCTGCCGGTGTACGACAAGCCGATGATCTACTACCCGATCTCGGTGCTGATGCTGGCCGGGATCAAGGACATTCTGCTGATTTCCACCCCGGTGGACTTGCCGCAATACCGCAACCTGTTGGGCGACGGCAGCCAGTTTGGCGTGCGCTTCACCTATGCAGAGCAGCCGTCCCCGGACGGTCTGGCTCAGGCGTTCTTGATTGGCGAAGAGTTTATCGGTGATGATCCAGTGTGCTTGATCCTGGGCGACAACATCTTCCACGGCCAACACTTCGGCGACCAACTGCGCACGGCTGCTGAGCGCCCGTCCGGTGCCACGGTGTTCGGTTACTGGGTCAAGGATCCAGAGCGTTTCGGCGTGATCGATTTCGACAGCGAGGGGCGCGCGCTTTCCATCGAGGAAAAACCCGCCAAGCCGAAGTCGAGCTACGCGGTAACCGGCCTGTATTTCTACGACAACGACGTGATCAAGATCGCCAAGGCGGTCAAGCCATCGCCACGTGGCGAATTGGAGATCACCGACGTCAACAACGCCTACCTCCAGCGCGGCGACCTGCATGTAGAACGCTTCGGCCGTGGTTTCGCCTGGCTCGACACCGGCACCCACGACAGCCTGCTGGAAGCCTCCACGTATGTGCAGACCATCGAGCACCGCCAGGGTTTGAAAGTGGCGTGCCTGGAAGAAATCGCTTACGAGAACGGCTGGATCGACCGTGATCACTTGCTGGAACGGGCCAAGTACTTTGGCAAGACCGGCTACGGCCAATACCTGTATTCACTGGCCGGGGAGCGCAAATGAAGGTCACCGACACGACGTTGCCGGGCGTACTGATCATCGAACCGAAAGTATTCGGTGACGAGCGCGGATTTTTCTACGAAAGCTTCAACGCCCGTGCCTTCGAAGAGGCCACCGGGCTCAAGCGTGACTTCGTGCAGGACAACCACTCGCGCTCGCAAAAAGGCGTGCTGCGCGGCCTGCATTACCAGCTCGAACATACCCAGGGCAAACTGGTGCGCGTCACCGCCGGCGAAGTGCTGGATGTGGCCGTTGACATTCGACGCAGCTCGCCCAATTTCGGGCAGTGGGTGGGCGTGCGGCTTTCAGCCGACAACCATCGCCAGCTGTGGGTACCGGAAGGTTTTGCCCATGGCTTTGTGGTGCTGAGCGACTACGCCGAGTTCCTCTACAAGACCACTGATTACTACCAGCCGAGTGCCGAGCGCTGCATCCTCTGGAACGACCCGACGCTGGCCATCGACTGGGAACTGGCCGAGACGCCGCAACTGTCCGCCAAGGACCAGGCCGGTAAAAGCTTGCAAGAGGCCGACCTCTTTCCATGAACGCACCGTTGAAAATCCTCATCAGCGGCCAACACGGCCAGGTCTCCCGGGAGCTGCAACAGCGCCTCCAGGGCCTGGGCGAGTTGATCGTGCTGGGCCGCGACCAGTTGGACCTGAGCCATCCCGAGCAGATTCGCCAGCAAGTGCACGCTCATCGCCCGGGCCTGATCATCAACGCCGCCGCCCACACCGCCGTCGATCAAGCCGAAAGCGAACCGGACGTGGCCTTCGCCATCAACGCCACCGCGCCCGGTATTTTCGCCGAGGAAGCCAAGGCGCTCGGCATCCCGCTGATCCATTACTCCACCGACTACGTGTTCGACGGCAGCAAGGCCGCGCCCTACAACGAAGACGACGCCACCCACCCGCTGGGCGTCTACGGCGCGAGCAAGCTGGCCGGTGAACAGGCAATCGCCGCAGTCGGCGGTGAACACCTGATTCTGCGCACCAGTTGGGTTTACTCGACCCACGGCAAGAACTTCCTGCTGACCATGCAGCGCCTGCTGCAGGAAAAGCCGCAGATGCGCATCGTCGCCGACCAGATTGGCGCGCCAACCTGGGCCGGGACCATCGCCCACAGCACCCGCGCCTTGATCGAACGCTGGCAAGCCGGCCAGGCCGGAGACTGGGGCGTCTACCACCTGAGCGCCCAAGGCGAGACCTCGTGGTTCGGTTTTGCCCAGGCCATCGGCGAGCATCTAAAGGCCAACGGCCGTGCCTGCGCCGAACTTGAAGCGATTCCCTCCAGCGCCTATCCAACGCCCGCCAAGCGCCCGTTGAACTCGCGCCTCGATTGCAGCCGTCTGCAACAACAGTGGCACGTCTCACAACCGCAGTGGCACGACGCATTGCGCGAGTGTCTTGCCGAGCAGCACTAGGCATAATGCGCCTGTACCCACAGGCGCACGACTCCCATGACTCCACCCCTTCCGCGAAGACCCCGCTGGCGCAGCCTGGCGTTGCTGGCGCTGTGCCTGGCACCGCTGTTGTGGCCGCTGGAGCACCTGGCCGAGCGCTATTACCGCAGTGAACTGGCCGGGCAGAACCGTCAGACGCTGGACCTGTACGTCGCCAACCTGCTGGGCACCCTGCACCGCTACGAAGTGTTGCCACAAATTCTCGGCGACCTGCCGGCCCTGCGTACCGCCATCGATGCGCCCCAGGTCAGCACCAACCTGGTCAACGCCAACCACCTGCTCAAGGACGTCGCCGCCCAGGCCGGGGTGGAAGTGATGTACCTGATGGACACCACCGGCAAGACCCTCGCCGCGTCCAACTGGGACAAGCAGGACAGCTTCGTCGGGCGTAATTTCTCCTTTCGCCCGTACTTCAGCGAAGCCATGGCCGGGCGCCTGGGGCGCTTCTTCGGACTGGGCACCACCTCGGCCAAACGCGGCTATTTCTTCGCCGCCGCCGTGCGCGATGGCGATAAGATCATCGGTGTGCTGGTGGTCAAGGTCGACCTGGACCACACCGAAAGCCTGTGGGGCAACACCCCCGAACAATTGCTGGTCACCGACCACAACGGCGTGGTGATTCTGACCTCGCGTCCGCAATGGCGATTCCGCGCCACCCGCCCGCTGACGGACGAAGAACGCCGCGCCATCATCGCCATCCAGCCCTACCCGACCCGCGACCCGCAGCCGCTGAGCCTCAGCCCGACGGCGTGGGTGCGCCAATCCACGGACATCGCCGAAACCGGCTGGAAAGTCGAGATTCTCGCGCCGCGTACCTTGATCAGCCGCCCAGTGCGTACCGTGGTCGCCGTGGGTGGCGCCGCCTTGCTGGTGCTGATGCTGTTGCTCGGCCTGATGATGCAGCGTCGTCGTCACTACCTGGAACGCATCGCCTTCGAAGCCAAGGCCCGCCGCGAGCTGGAGATGCGCGTGATCGAGCGGACCAGCGACCTGGAAGGCCTCAACCGCCGGCTGAAACAGGAAGTGCTGGAGCGCGAGCACGCCCAGCAGGAACTGGTACGTGCCCAGGATGACCTGGTGCAGGCCGGCAAGTTATCGGCGCTGGGCACCATGTCGGCGAGTATCAGCCACGAACTCAACCAGCCCCTGGCGGCGATTCGCAGCTACGCGGAAAACGCCGAGATCCTGCTGGACCACCAACGCACCGACGACGCCCGTGGCAACCTCAAGCTGATCAGCGAGTTGACCGGGCGCATGGCCTCGATCATCGCCCACTTGCGCGCCTTCGCCCGACGCGACCGCCACGCACCGGAAAGCGTGGCCCTGCAACCGGCCCTGGATGATGCGCTGGCGCTGCTGGCCAAGCGCAGGCGGTCCATGGAAGTCGAGTTGATCCGCGATTTGCCCGAAGCCACCTTGTGGGTCGCAGCCGGCGAAACCCGCCTGCGCCAGGTGCTGGGCAACCTGCTGGCCAACGCTTTGGACGCCCTGACCGAAAAGGGCCCGCCGCGCAAACTCTGGTTGAGTGCCCAAACCACCGAACAGGGCGTCAACCTGTACATTCGCGACAACGGCCCGGGGTTCTGCATGGAAGCCCTGGGCCGCGCCAGCGAGCCCTTCTACACCACCAAGACCCGCACCCAGGGCCTGGGGTTGGGGCTGGCGATCTGCGACACCCTGATGCGCGCCTTTGGCGGTGAACTGTTGTTCGCCAACCACAAGGAAGGCGGCGCGCTGTTAACCTTGAAACTGCGCGCCGGGGCTCCGGGTGTCAGTCTGCAACCGTCCGAGGACCGCAGTGTATGAGTATCGATAACCAGATTCAGGTGGTGTTGATCGACGATGATCCACACCTGCGTCAGGCCCTGTGCCAGACCCTGGACCTGGCCGGGCTGAAGGTCCTGCCCCTCGGCGAAGCCCAGGGCCTGACCGCGCGCCTGTCCCGGGATTGGCCAGGGGTCGTGGTGAGCGACATCCGCATGCCGGGCATGGACGGCCTGGAATTGTTGAGGGAACTCCACGCCCAGGACCCGGAGCTGCCGGTGCTGCTGATCACCGGCCACGGCGACGTGCCACTGGCGGTGCAGGCCATGCGTACCGGCGCCTATGACTTCCTGGAAAAACCCTTCGCCAGCGACGCCCTGCTCGACAGCGTGCGCCGCGCCCTGGCCTTGCGTCGTTTGGTGCTGGACAACCGCAGCCTGCGCCTGGCCTTGAGCGACCGCCAACAATTGAGCACCCGCCTGGTGGGACACTCACCGCAGATGCTGCGCCTGCGCGAGCAGATTGGTGCGCTGGCGGCGACCAAGGCCGACGTGCTGATCCTCGGCGAGACCGGCGCCGGCAAAGAGGTGGTGGCCCGTGCGCTGCACGACCTGTCGAACCGGCGCACCGGCCCGTTTGTGGCGATCAACGCCGGCGCACTGGCCGAGTCGGTGGTGGAAAGCGAGTTGTTTGGCCACGAGCCGGGGGCCTTTACCGGCGCCCAGAAGCGGCGCATCGGCAAGTTCGAATTCGCCAATGGCGGCACGCTGTTTCTCGACGAAATCGAAAGCATGAGCCTGGATGTGCAGGTCAAGCTGCTGCGACTGTTGCAGGAGCGCGTGGTGGAGCGTCTTGGCGGCAATCAGCTGATCCCGCTGGATATCCGCATCATCGCCGCCACCAAGGAAGACCTGCGCCAAGCTGCCGACCAGGGGCGATTCCGGGCCGACTTGTATTACCGCCTCAACGTCGCGCCGCTGCGCATTCCGCCGCTGCGTGAGCGGGGTGAGGATGCGTTGATGCTGTTCCAGCACTTTGCCGACGAAGCCAGTACCCGCCACGGGCTACCGATGAAAGAGCTGCAACCGGGGCAACGCGCGCTGCTGTTACGTCACAGCTGGCCGGGCAATGTGCGCGAGCTGCAAAACGCCGCCGAGCGTTTCGCCCTGGGCCTTGAACTGGCGCTGGACAGCACCCCGGACAACCCTTCAACCAGCGTCCTGACCAGTACGCCCGGTGGCTTGAGCGAACAGGTCGAGCAGTTTGAAAAAAGCCTGATCGCCGCGGAACTGGCGCGCACCCACAACTCCATGCGCAGCCTCGCCGAGGCCCTGGGCGTGCCGCGTAAAACCCTGCACGACAAACTGCGCAAGCACGGGCTGAATTTCGCTGACAGCAGCCACAGTCACGCTGACGACGAATGACCCTTTTCCACCTGCCACGAGGCCACCATGAGTCGCGATAGCCGTTACCTGGAATCGATCCTTCACCACGACATTCCCCTGACCCGGGAAATGGGCCTCAAGGTACTCGACTGGCAGGACCGGCAACTGCAACTGCACTTGCCGCTGGGCGCCAACATCAACCACAAGAGCACCATGTTTGGTGGCAGCCTGTATTGCGGTGCCGTGCTGGCGGGTTGGGGTTGGCTGCATTTGCAATTGCGCGAGGAAGGGATCGAAGACGGGCACATCGTGATTCAGGAAGGGCAGATCAGTTATCCGCTGCCGGTGACCACCGATGCGACGGCGATTTGCCCGGCACCTGATGAGAAGGTGTGGAAGCGGTTTTTGGCGACCTATAAGCGTTATGGCCGGGCGCGCTTGGCGTTGGAGACGTGGATCGTCAATGAGGGCAGTGAAGAGCGCGCCGTGACCTTTATCGGGCAGTACGTCCTGCACCGCTAGAAGCCATTACCCATAACCACTGTGGGAGCTGGCTTGCCTGCGATAGCGTACTGTCAGTCGATATTTTTGTTGGCTGGCCCACCGCTATCGCAGGCAAGCCAGCTCCCACAATTGATCGGTGTTTGGTTTAAGAACGGGCAAGAGTCAGTAACCGCTCACGCCACTCCGCTTTAGCCGGCAATGCCAAAAAGAACGGATTCAGTAGCGACTCCCGCGCCGGATAGCTGAACGGCTGCCCATTCAACTCCAGCACTTCCCCACCCGCCCCTTCCAGTACGCCCTGTGCCGCGGCGGTGTCCCACTGCGAGGTGGGCGCCAGGCGTGGGTAGCAATCGGCGCTGCCTTCGGCCAACAGGCAAAATTTCAACGAGCTGCCGATATTCGCCAGCTTCAACTCACCCAATCCGGCACTCAAGCCGGCGAGCAAGCGGTCCTGCTCGGGGCTGGTATGGCGACGACTGGCAACCACGGTAAAGGCTTCACCCGTTGCCGGTGTCTGTCGCACCTGGATTTGCTTGGGCGCAGCGCCCACATCGGAACGCCAGGCCCCCAGACCGGCACCACCGAAGTAGCACCGACCACTGGTGGGCATCGACACTACGCCAAACACCACGCGGCCTTTTTCGATCAAGGCAATGTTGACGGTGAACTCCTCGCTGCCGGAGATGAACTCCTTGGTGCCATCCAGCGGGTCCACCAGCCACCAGCGCTGCCAACCGGCGCGCACGCTCTGGTCAATGTCGGCGTCTTCCTCCGAGAGCACCGGGATGCTCGGGTCCAGGGCAGTAAGCCCGGCAAGGATCAGGTGATGGGCCGCCAGATCGGCGGCGGTGACCGGTGAATCATCGGTCTTGGTGGTCACGGCAACATCGGCGCGCCAATACGGCAGGATGACTTCACCGGCCTGGCGGGCCAATTCGATCACGGGGGCAATAAACGGGTGGCCCAGGAACAGTTCGCTCATGGCTGGAACGCCCCGCGTTGAGTCAACAGGTCGCGCACCAGATACAGCGCCGCCAAGGCGCGGCCCTCGCTGAACTGCTCGTTCTGCGCCAACTGCGAGAGCTCCCGCAGGTTGACCCGGTCGACGCGCATCGGCTCCGGCTCGTCGCCTTCCAGGCGCTCTTCGTACAGTTCGGTGGCCAGCACCACCTGGATTTTCTGGCTCATGTAGCCGGGGGACAGCGACAGCTCGGTGATGTGTTCCAGCTGGCGGGCGCCAAAACCGGCTTCTTCCTTGAGCTCACGGTCGGCTGCCGCCAACACGTCTTCGCCCGGTTCGATCAAGCCCTTGGGCAGTGACAGCTCATACTCGTCGGTACCGCCGCAATATTCTTCGATCAGCAACGCATGGTCCGAGTCGATCATCGCCACGATCATCACCGCACCATAACCGGCCCCCCTGCCCACCAGGCGCTCGTAGGTCCGCTCCACGCCATTGGAAAAGCGCAATTGCACTTCCTCCACGCGGAACAAACGGCTACTGGCGACTATTTCGCGGGCGAGGACGGTGGGTTTCTGGCGCATGAGCGGCTCCTTGGCGTGATCGGGTTACTATACCGTGGCTTTTCCGATTGTCTGTGTCGGATATCTTTTCTTACATGAGTGTTCTTTATGCCTCCATTGCCCTGGCACGCCATCGACACCGTCCTGCTGGACATGGACGGCACCTTGCTCGACCTGCACTTCGACAACCATTTCTGGATGGAGCACCTGCCCCAGCGCTATGCCGAGCTGCATGGTGTGAGCCGGGCCATGGCCGAGATGGAGTTGCAACCATTGTTCGAGCGTAACGCCGGACAGTTGCAATGGTATTGCCTGGATTTCTGGAGCACCGAACTCAAGATCCCGGTGCGCGAGCTCAAGCTGGAAACCGCGCACCTGATCGCCCTGCGCCCGGATGCCGATACGTTCCTGGCGGCGATCAAACAGGCAGGCAAGCGAGTGATCCTGATCACCAACGCCCATCGGGATTCGCTGTCGCTGAAACTGGAACGCATCGAGTTGGCGCCTTATTTCGAACGACTGATCAGTTCCCATGACTATGGTTTTGCCAAGGAAAACCCACAGTTCTGGGACGCCCTGCACGCCGACATCGCCTTCGACCCGGCCCGCAGCCTGTTTATCGATGACACCTTGCCGATCCTGCGCAGTGCCCGGGACTTTGGCGTGGGGCACTTGCTGGCGGTGAAGGAACCGGACAGCCGGAAGGGGCCTAAGGACACGGCGGAGTTTGCAGCGGTTGGGGATTACCGGGAATTGATCGTAGGTTTGTAACAACGCTGAAGATCCAATGTGGGAGCGGGCTTGCTCGCGAATGCGGTGTGTCAGCCACTGAATATATTGACTGGTCCACCGCTTTCGCGAGCAAGCCCGCTCCTACATTGGGTCCGCGTATTACTCAGGAATACGCAGCGTCTGCCCTGGGTAGATTTTGTCCGGATGGGACAGCAGCGGCTTGTTGGCCTCGAAGATTTTGTTGTACTGGTTGGCGTTGCCATAGACCGCCAGGGAGATCGCGCTCAGCGTGTCGCCTTTTTTAACCACAACAAAGCGTGCAGCCGCGACAACAGGTGCGCCGGCAGCCACGGTAATTTGGTCATCCACGCTGCCAACACCGGCAATATTGCCAGCGGCCAAAATGATTTTTTCTTTCTCTTCCTGGCTGCCCACTTCACCCTTGACGGTGACCTTATCGCCATCAACCGTCGCGGTGATGTTGGGATTACCCAGCCCGACTTCCTTTATGTGCTTCTTCAGCTCATCACTCGCGTTGGCATTACCCGGCGTTAACAGATCAATCAACTTCTCGCCCGCTTCCTTAACAAAACTGAAAATACTCATGGTGCGCTCTCCTTGGGATTTAATTTCCAGATGCCAAAGACTAGACCAGTCCTACAGAATTGGGTTCCAGCCTGACCAAAGACCGGATAACTCCTACCGCTCCTGACCACAGACCCAAACGCGCTAGAATCCCCACCTGGACAACGCCCTGGAGCGAAGATGGACATCAAGCAACTGAAATTCCTCATCGCCCTCGACGAAACCCGTCACTTCGGCCAGGCCGCTGCACGCTGCCACATTACCCAGCCGACCCTGTCGATGCGCCTGCGCAGCCTGGAAGAAGAGCTGCAGCTACCGCTGGTCAATCGCGGCCAGCGCTTCGAAGGCTTTACCGCCCCCGGCGAACGCGTGCTGGCCTGGGCGCGCACGGTGCTGGCAGCCTACGACGGTTTGCAGGCCGAGGCCGCTGCTTGTCGCGGCAATCTGGTGGGCACGTTGCGCCTGGGGGTGGTGCCGTTGTCGAGTTTCGATCCACTGGCATTGATGCAGAAGCTGCACAAGGAACACCCGAGCCTGCGCTTCGAGTTGTCCGCATTAAGCTCCGAGCAAATCCTTGAACAACTGGCGAGCAACCGCCTGGACCTCGGCGTGTCGTACCTCGAACGCCTGGACGCCGAGCGTTTCGACTCCCTGGCCTTGGGCGAAACCCGCATGGGCCTGCTGTACGACCAACGGTTCTTCAGCTTCGGTGACAAGCCCCTGAGCTGGGAAGCGTTGATAGAACTGCCGTTGGGCATGCTCACCAGCGGCATGCACTTTCGCCAGTCCATTGACCACAACTTCCACAGCCGCGGCCTCAACCCGCAGCCGCTGTTGCAGACCGACGCCGTCCACCAATTGTTACAAGCCGTGCACGGCGGCCTGTGTTGCGCGGTGATGCCACTGGACGGTGGCCTCGACGCCCTCACCGAGCATCTGCGCCTGCAACCCATTGAAGACGCTCACACTCTCGCCCGCCTGGGGCTGATCATGCGGCGCAGCGCGCCCCGCTCGGCATTGGCGGAAGCCTGTTTTGCGCTGTACCAGAAATCGCTGCTGGAGCCTTGATCGACAGCATCTATCGGTAGATCAGTACTGACGATTAGACGCGACCCTTTGTCGCGCCTAGTCTTACAGCTGAATACTTCCGGTGGTAATGCCCAATGAACGCCCAGCGCCCAGTCTGCGCGGCGCCCGCCCTCGAAACGCCCGCGCCCGCCGCCAGCCAGAGCTACCAGTTTTGTAATCTCGAACACACCGAATCGGCCAGCACCGCGCTCGCCGAGGAAGTGGCGTTGGCGATTGCCTATAACGACATCAGCCAAGCGGTGATGCTGGTAACGCCGACCGACCTTGAAGACTTCATTGTCGGCTTCAGCATCGGTAGCGGCATTATCGAAGACGTTAGCGATATTTATGACCTGAAAATCAGCGGCTCGGGTTCGACCCAATACGCCCAGGTGCAGATTTCCAGCCGCGCCTTCTGGAATATGAAGCAGCAGCGCCGGCAACTGGCTGGCACCAGCGGCTGTGGACTGTGCGGCGTAGAAGCCGTGGAGCAAGCGCTGCCCGACCTCAAGGTGCTGCCCGGCGCGCCCTTGCCGCCTGCCGAATGGCTGGACGGCCTGCGCCAGCGCATCAGCGCGTTTCAACCGCTGGGCCAGTACAGCGGCGCAGTGCACGCGGCAGTCTTCATGAACAATCAGGGCGAATTGCTGCTGGGCCGTGAAGACATCGGCCGGCATAACGCCCTCGACAAGCTGATCGGCGCGCTGATCCGCCAAAAGATCCCGACCGACGGTGGCCTGGCGATTGTCACCAGTCGCTGCAGCCTCGAACTGATCCAGAAAGTATTGCGCGCAGGCATCCAGACCTTGGTCAGCCTGTCGTCGCCCACCGGCCTGGCCTTGCAATGGGCCCGCCGACACAACCTCAATCTCATCCACCTGCCGCAGAAAAGTGCGCCGCGGGTCTATAGCCCTGCGATGGAGAATCAAGCGTGAGCACTCATCATCAAGCCGACGACAAACCCACCCCGCGCTACAAGCCCTACAAAGGCCCGGCGGGTGGCTGGGGCGCCCTGATCAGCGTGGCGCAAGCCTGGCTGACCAGCGACAACGCGCTGAAAAACATCCGCATGATGCTCAAGACCAACCAGAACGGCGGCTTCGACTGCCCGGGCTGCGCCTGGGGTGATTCGCCGGAAAGCGGCATGGTCAAGTTCTGCGAAAACGGCGCCAAGGCAGTCAACTGGGAAGCCACCAAGCGTCGGGTCGATGCGGCCTTCTTCGCCAAGCACAGCGTCAGCGCGCTGCTGGAGCAGAGCGACTACTGGCTGGAGTATCAGGGCCGCCTGACCGAGCCAATGAGCTATGACGCCGAAACCGACCGCTACAAACCCATCAGTTGGGAGTCGGCGTTCGACCTGATCGGCAAGCACCTCAATGCGCTGCCAAACCCGGACATGGCCGAGTTCTATACCTCGGGCCGGGCCAGCAACGAAGCGGCCTACCTGTATCAACTGTTCGTGCGTGCCTACGGCACCAACAACTTCCCGGACTGCTCGAACATGTGCCACGAAGCCAGCGGCGTCGCCCTGGCGCAAAGCGTGGGCGTGGGCAAAGGCACCGTGACCTTCGATGACTTCGAACATGCGGACGCAATTTTCGTCTGGGGCCAGAACCCCGGCACCAACCACCCTCGCATGCTCGAGCCACTGCGCGAGGCGGTAAAACGCGGCGCCCAAGTGGTGTGCATCAACCCGCTGAAAGAGCGTGGTCTGGAACGTTTCCAGCACCCGCAACACCCGCTGGAAATGCTCACCAACGGCGACAAGCCGACCAACACCGCCTACTTCCGCCCGGCGCTGGGTGGCGACATGGCCATCCTGCGGGGCATGGCCAAATTCCTGCTGCTGTGGGAACGCCAGGCCCAGGCCGAAGGCAAGGAGGCCGTGTTCGACCACGACTTCCTCAACGAACACACCGCCAACGTGCTGGATTACCTGGGCAAGATCGACGACACCTCATGGGATGAGATCGTCGAGCAGTCCGGCCTGACCTTGGTGGAGATCGAGCAAGCGGCGCGCATGTACGCCAAAGGCAAGAACGTGATCATGTGCTGGGCGATGGGCATCACCCAACATCGCCACTCGGTGCCGACCATCCAGGAAATCGCCAACCTGATGCTGCTGCGCGGCAACATCGGCCGCCCGGGCGCGGGCCTGTGCCCGGTGCGTGGCCACAGCAACGTGCAGGGCGACCGCACCATGGGCATCAACGAACGGCCACCGGTGGCGTTCCTCGACTCCCTGGAGCGTCGCTTCCAGTTCCAGGTACCGCGGGACAATGGCCACAACGTGGTGGAAGCCATTCACGCCATGCTCGAAGGCCGCTCCAAGGTCTTTATCGGCCTGGGTGGCAACTTTGCCCAAGCCACGCCGGACAGCCCGCGCACCTTTGAAGCCCTGCGCAATTGCGACCTGACCGTGCAGATCAGCACCAAGCTCAACCGCAGCCACCTGATGCACGGCAAGGACGCGTTGATCCTGCCATGCCTGGGCCGTACCGACATCGACATCCAGGCCGAAGGCCCGCAAGCGGTGACCGTGGAAGATTCCTTCAGCATGGTCCATGCCTCCAATGGCCAGCTGCAGCCATTGTCGAAACAGATGAAATCCGAACCTGCGATTCTGGCGGGCATTGCCGCCGCTACATTGGGCAGCAAGCCGGTGGACTGGAACTGGCTGGTGGCCGATTACGACCGCATTCGCGACCTGATCGCCGACACCATTCCAGGCTTCAAGGACTTCAACGAACGCCTGAAAAACCCGGGCGGTTTCTACCTGGGCAACTCGGCCGGTGCACGTCGCTGGAACACCCCGTCGGGCCGTGCCAACTTCCGCCCGAACATCCTGCCCAAGGATCTGGTACACGAACGCACCCGCAACACCGGGCAATTGCCGGACCTGATCATGCAGTCGATGCGCTCCCACGATCAGTACAACACCACCATTTATGGCCTGGACGACCGCTATCGCGGGGTCAAGGGTCAGCGGGATGTGTTGTTCGTCAACGAAGCCGACATCATCCGCCTGGGCTTCAAGCCGGGGCAGAAGGCCGATATCGTGTCGATCTGGGATGACGGCCGTGAGCGCCGGGTGAAGGGCTTTACCTTGCTGGCGTTTGATATTCCGGCGGGCCAGGCTGCAGCTTATTACCCGGAAGTGAATCCGCTGGTGCCGCTGGAAAGCACTGGGGATGGCAGCCATACGCCAACGTCGAAGTTTGTGGCGATCCGCTTGGAAGCAGCGAGTGCAACCGGCTTGATCATGGCGAAGTCGGCCTAAGCGACACCTCGCCACAGACAGCACCCGCGCTTTTTACAGGCACAAAAAAGGCCGCTTTTGCATAAAAGCGGCCGTTCCGAAGTAAATAAAGACTCGCAAAAACAACTTAAGTTCCCTATAAAAAACAGCAACTTAGAGAATTGTATACAACCCATACCACTGGTCGGGTTTCGATTGTCACCGTCTCGATACAACCTCAGGATCGCGCCGTCATCCTCTTGAGGTTCCTCTATGAAGTTCTCCTCGATTCTCTTGCTGTCCCTTGGCCTGGTCAGTGGCGCAGCCATGGCCGGTGGCACCACCGAAGCCGGTGTGGGCGGCGCATTGGGCGGGGTTTTAGGTTCAGTCGTAGGTCAGCAATTGGGCGGTAACACCGGTTCAGCCATCGGTGCG
The DNA here is from genome assembly GCF_020515595.1 of Pseudomonas sp. MWU16-30323. Classification (NCBI taxonomy): domain Bacteria; kingdom Pseudomonadati; phylum Pseudomonadota; class Gammaproteobacteria; order Pseudomonadales; family Pseudomonadaceae; genus Pseudomonas; species Pseudomonas sp. MWU16-30323. The sequence goes on along the minus strand of NZ_JAIWYM010000010.1, from coordinate 56,689 downwards.
GCTCTCGGCGGCGCAGGCGGCAGTGCGGTGGGCGCAGACAAGCGCAGCCGCGGCGAAGCTGCTATTGGCGGCGCATTGGGCGCAGCCGGCGGCAACGTTGTAGGCCGCAGTGTCGGCGGCAGCACCGGCAGCCTGATCGGCGCAGCAGCCGGCGGTGGCGCCGGTGGCGCACTGGGCAACTACATGGGCAACAAGAGCGATGACGATGATCGTCGTTACCGTGGGCGCGATAACCGCCGCTATGACCGCGACGACCATCGCGGGCGCGGCCATGCTTATGGGCATCGCAACAAGCATCACAATCGCCACCGCTAAGACTGGAAATACCTTCCGGAAAACGCAGCAAAATAGTGTGGGAGCTGGCTAGCCTGCGATGCAGTCGCCTCGGTGTATCAGTCAAATCGCGGCGATGCTATCGCAGGCACGCCAGCTCCCACATAAGCGGCGTTAAGCCACCAAGCGCTGCAAGGCACCTCGCAGCGCTTCTGGAATCGTCACCGGCTGGTTCGACGCCCGATCCACAAACACATGCACGAACCTCCCCGCAGCACAGGCGTCCTCTTCGCCCGCCTTGAACACCGCCAACTCATACTGCACCGAACTGTTGCCCAGCTTGCCCACCCGCAGGCCGATCTCGATGCGGTCCGGAAAGGCAATCGAGGCGAAGTAGTCGCACGCCGAACTCACCACGAATCCCACCACCTCGCCGTCATGAATATCCAACCCGCCCTGCTCGATCAGGTAGGTATTCACCGCTGTGTCGAAGAAGCTGTAGTAGGTGACGTTATTCACGTGGCCATAAACATCGTTGTCGTGCCAGCGCGTGATGATTGGCTGGAAGTGGCGATAATCGGCGCGCTGTGGCATTGAGTCGGACATGGAAAGATCTCGGTCAGTGAAGTTACAGGTCGTTCAAATGAGCTTCGGCCCATTCACGCACCTCGGCGTAGGGATATTCCTCAAGTGCGGCGAAACCAGGAATAGTCCGCGCCTTCAGCTTGGTAAACAACGGCACGCTGATCCCGCCCAGGAACCGCGTCAACCGCTCAGCGCCCGGTAAGTGGCCGTTGTATTCATGATGCCTGTGGATAAATTCACCGCACAGCGCCTGGAAGTTTTTATCCACAAGCGGCGGCAAGCTCGGCGGCGCCGGCAAGTGGGCGACGTTACCGTGGCACACCGAACAATGCCCGCACTGCCGGGGCGCGTTTTCATCACCAAAGTAATGCGCCAGGCGGTAACCCAGGCACTCCTGCGTAGCGAACAGATCCAGCATGGCGTGAATCCGCGCCACCTCCGTCACCTCATGCTGCTTGAAGCCTGTGTATAACTCCGTACTAAGCGCCTGTGGATCAAAGTCGGTATTCAGCAGGGCGTAGACCTCGGTCATCTGCTTGCTTTCCATCTCGATCAGGCCCTGCTCCTGGAAGTAATCCAGGGCCTTCACCACCCGACTGCGCTCGGCCTGATGCTGTTGATACAGCGCGTCGAAATCCACCGTCGCCCAGGTCTTTGCCCTTTTACAGACCTGGATAATCGCCGCGACAAACTGCTGCCGTTCGCCGGAAAAGCGCGCCAGCAATGCGTCCGGCTCAATCAGATACTTGAAGCGGTACTCGGCGTAAAACGCGTAGCGCGGCGCGATCACACCCTTGAGTTCAAGCTGCACGAGCAAGGTCTTCAGAGGCAGTTCACGGATATTGCTGTGGTCCGACAGTGACCGAAGCAAAAACTCCCATTGCCCATCACCACGGACCGCCTGTATTTCCTCCAGGACGCGGCGAATCCCTTCCTGCTCCGGCGTGTCGCCGTACACAAAGTTTTCCAGGATATTCAGGCTGTCGCGGTTGGCCAACACCAGACAGTCAGATGGCTGCCCGTCACGCCCGGCCCGGCCGATTTCCTGACTGTAGTTCTCGATGGATTTGGGCAGATCGAAGTGCACCACATTGCGGATATCGCTCTTGTCGATGCCCATGCCGAAAGCAATGGTGGCGACGATGCAATTGGACTGGCCGCCCATGAACCGCTTCTGAATGCCCTCGCGTTTATCGTGGGCCAAGCCCGCGTGATAAGCCTCGGCCTGGATGCCGTTGCGATTCAAATGCTCGGCAATGTGTTCGGCGGTTTTCTGCAGGGTGACGTAGACGATGCTCGGCTGATCGGCCCGCTCCTTCATCCATTCCACCAGACGGCGGCGCTTGTCCTGGCCGCTGACCGGCTCCACCAACAGGTTTAGGTTGGAGCGGTAGAAGCCGGTGGTGATCACATCGTCCGGTGCAATGGCGAACTTGGCCTGCATGTCGGCGATCACCTTGGGCGTCGCCGTGGCAGTCAACAACAGCGCCTGGGGAATGCGGAACTGACGCTGGTAGTCCGGCAGCTTCAGGTAGTCCGGACGAAAGTTGTGGCCCCACTCGGAAATACAGTGAGCTTCGTCCACCACCAGCAGCGAGATCGGCACGCTTCGCAGGAAATTGCGAAAGCGCTCGTTCTTCAAGCGCTCCACGGAAACCATCAGGATTTTCAGCTCGCCCGAGCGCGCCCGGGCCATGACGTCATTGGCATCATCGCGGCTCTGGGCCGAATCGATGCTGCCCGCCGAGATACCGTGGCGCTGCAAGAAACCCAACTGATCCTGCATCAGCGCCAGCAACGGCGACACCACCAGCGTCAGATGCGGCAGCAGCACGGCAGAAAGTTGATAACACAAGGACTTGCCAGAGCCCGTGGGGAAAATCGCCGCCGCCGAACGACCGGCCAGCACGGCACTGACCACCGCTTCCTGGCCCAAACGAAACTGTGGATAACCAAAGACCTGTTGGAGGGTGTTGTGCATAAGCTGTCACTCCATTGACCGCTGAACGAGCCCAAAACATAGACCAGCGCATTCAGCGAATCGAGAAAGGTCGCAAGGAAAAAAGAGTCTGGATGATACACAGCCTGGGAAGTGGAGTAGGCACCCGTGAGAAACGTTCCGACCTTACGCAGGACGCATCTCGAAACTCATTGCGCTACAATCAAACTTCGCACCGAGAGGACGCTGTCATGGCCGAACTGACGTTTGAGCAAAAGCAGGATCACTACCACAAGATCCGCCGTTCCAACTACCTGGCCAGCCTGCGCCTGGAAGGGTTCGACACCCAGCCCGCCGACGTCGACAAACCCCTGCCGACCCGCGAAGCCGTCCTCGCCAAGTACCGCAACACCCCACGCTGATGCTCGACAAATATGGCGTGGGCCAAGACCCGTACTGCTACCCCGGTAGCAGCGTCCTGCGCAACCGCCTCGATTTGTTCGACGAAGAACGCCTGCACCAGGCCGAGCGGGAACTGTCTGAAATTGCCGTAGGCAGCCTTCCGCTGTATCCCCCGCCCTACGACCTTGAACGCTTGCAACACATCCACCGCACCCTGTTCGGGGACATCTACGAATGGGCCGGGGAACTGCGTACGGTCAACATCCAGAAAGGCGACACGCTGTTCTGCACGCCGGAACGAATTCCACCTGAGGCAGCCAAGATCATCCAGCACATGGCGCAGGCCAACTGGTTTGTCGGTGTGACGCAGACAGAGTTGGTGACGCAAATTGCCGAGGCCTATGGCGACCTCAACGTGATCCACCCGTTTCGCGAAGGGAATGGCCGGGCGCAGCGGATTCTGTTCGAGCAGATCATCGTGAATGCCGGGTTTTCAGTGAACTGGTGGCTGGTGAAGAACGCAGCGTGGATACCGGCGAACATCGATGCGGTGGCGTGTGATTACCGGGGGTTGGAGGCGATTTTCGAGCGGTGTATCAGCACCCCGCGCTAGCCCCGATCGTTCCCTACGCTCCGCGTGGGAATGCCGCCAGGGACGCTCCGCGTCCCGTAATCCGCGCACGACCCAAGCCATGAACACTGGTGACGCGGAGCGTCACGGGATGCATTCCCACGCGGAGCGTGGGAACGATCAGTGCCCGTTAAAGCTGGTAACGATCTGTTTACTGCTCTCGCCCCACACTCCCGCCAAGGTTCGCTCCGTCGCTGCAAATTCAGCGGCCGGGCTTGGTCACCCGAAAAACAGCAGAGATAAACACGCCAGTTCGTTTGGCGTATTCCTTTGAATTTGTGTTCGGACCATTCCAATGACCAACTCGACAGTTAATCGCTACCGCTTTCTGACAACCAACTTTACCGAGACATATCCGCTTCTCATCGACACCGACGCCGCTGCCGAAGACATCCAGGCAGCTGCCGACCTCCTAGAGACCCTCTCCTGCCTGACCTATGAACAGGCGGACATCAAAGACATTTCCCACATCACCAACGCACTGTATTTGCTGGTCCAGGATGGCTGTGACCTGCTGGAAGCCGCCCAATACGGAATGATGCAACTCACCACCGCCGACGCCGTAAAGCGAACGCCATCTGAGCAGCCACACAGCTAAAAATGTGGGAGCTGGCTTGCCTGCGATAGCGGAGTGTCAGAAAACACCTCTACCACTGACACACTGCCATCGCGGGCAAGCCCGGCTCCCACACTTGACCTGTTTCGTTTGAAGGATCATGGTTCGATCGATAAAGTCAGTCGCCCTGCCCACTCACGCGTAACCACCATGAACCTGGCCCCCAACTTTCCTGAAGACCTTGCCATGCAACAGCTCTTGCAACTGCTGCATGAGGAAATTGGCCTGCCCGAATACAAGACGCTGCGCCTTGAAACGGCCATCAACCTGGACCTGGGTTGCGACGGCACCGAAGCCAATCAATTGCTGGAAGCGCTGGAGCAAGACTTCGCTGTCGACTTGAACGACTACGACGCTTATCGTTATTTCCAACCTCCCGTCTTCGATGTCTTCCTGAAGCACAGAGCCAAAGGCCGCGTCGACAAAATCCCGCTGACCATCGGCATGCTTTACCTGGCTATCAAGGCCCAACGCTGGGACACGCAAACCCTGGAAAGCCTGAGCGAACACACACCTCAAACACGCTAAAGATCTAATGTGGGAGCCGGGCTTGCCCGCGATGAGGCCCGGACAGTCAACACACCTATAAGCCGATACACCGCAGCCCTCAAAAAAATAACAAGGACCTTACATGGACGTACTAATGGGCCTGCTGGCCGCCCTGCTCTGGGGCGGCACGGACTTCCTCGTGGGCCTCAACGCCCGAGCCGTCGGCGTCAAACGCGCGGTGTACTTCGGCCAGGCCCTGGGCTTCCTGATCATGACCCTGCTGCTGGTCATATTCCCGGCCTTCCTCGTCAAATCCCTCGCGGCGCCTTTGAGTGTCTGGCTCCTGGGTGCCGCAGCAGCCCTGCTGACCGTCGCCGGTGCCCTCGCACTGTCCAAGGCCTTCGCCCTGGGCAAAGCGGCCATCGTCGCGCCTCTGGTGACGTCCTACGGCGTGGTGACTACGTTGCTGTCATGGGCCAGCGGCGAACACATCAGCCTGATCCAACTCGGCTGCATCGCCCTGTGCGTGGTGGGTGTGATCCTCTCCAGCATCCACAAGGACAACGGCGTCCCACACAACAGCTCAAGTCGCTCTATCGCCTACGCGATGCTCGCAGCGTTGCTCTACGGCACCAGCTTCTGGGTGCAAGGCCGTTACACCCTGCCGACGCTTGGCCCGGTGACGATGCTTTGGCTGGGTTACCTGGTAGGGCTGTGCGTGCTGGTGTTGATGGTACTTAAGATCAAAGACGGCCTGAAAATCCCACCGCTGAAAAACTGCGCAACGCTGACCGGGGCGAGCGTGATGAACCTGGGTGGATTCTCGGCATTCTCGTGGGGCGCGATGGCGGGGTCGGTTTCCGTGGTAACGGTGATCAGCACGCTATCAGGTGGGATCGCGGCGATTCTGGGGTTTGTGTTTTTCAAGGAACGGCTGTCAGCGGTGCAAGTAACCGGCGTCGTGCTGGTGTTGGTCGGGGCCGTGGTTTTGCACCTCGTCGACTAATCCATCGCCCACAAAAAAGCCGCCCACACGGGGCGGCTTTTTCACAACGGCCGAATCTTACAACTTCGGACCCGCAGCCTTGATCGCGTCGCTCACTTCAAACTTCTTGAAGTTCTCAACGAACAGACCCGCCAGCGCCTTGGCGGCTTCATCGTAGGCAGCCTTGTCAGCCCAGGTGTTACGTGGGTTCAGCAGGCCAGTCTCGACGCCCGGTACAGCCAATGGCACGTCCAGGTTGATGGTATCGAGGTGCTCGGTCTCGGCACCAATCAACGCACCGCTCTGGATCGCTGCAATCACGCCACGGGTGGTCGGGATGTTGAAGCGCTTGCCAACGCCGTAGCCGCCGCCGGTCCAGCCGGTGTTGACCAGGTAAACCTTGGAGCCGAAGCCGCGGATGCGCTTGATCAGCAGCTCTGCGTATTCGCCGGCCGGGCGCGGGAAGAACGGTGCGCCGAAGCAGGTGGAGAAGGTCGACTTGATACCGGCGCCCGAACCCATTTCGGTCGAGCCCACCAGTGCGGTGTAGCCGGACAGGAAGTGGTAGGCCGCTTGTTCTTCGCTGAGGATCGAGACTGGCGGCAGTACGCCGGTCAGGTCGCAGGTCAGGAAGATCACGGCGTTTGGCTCGCCACCGAGGTTTTTCTCGGAGCGCTTGGCAACGTGTTCCAGCGGGTAGGCGGCGCGGCTGTTCTGGGTCAGGCTGACGTCAGCGTAGTCGGCGTGCTTGGCGTCATCGATGACGACGTTTTCCAGCACGGCGCCGTGCTTGATGGCTTTCCAGATAACCGGCTCGTTCTTCTCGGACAGGTCGATGCACTTGGCATAGCAACCGCCTTCGATGTTGAACACAACACCTTCGCCCCAGCCGTGTTCGTCGTCGCCGATCAGGTAGCGGCTTTCGTCGGCGGACAGGGTGGTTTTACCCGTGCCCGACAGGCCGAAGAACAGGGTCACGTCGCCGGCTTCGCCGATGTTGGCAGCGCAGTGCATCGGCAGTACGTCGGAGGCCGGCAGCAGGAAGTTCTGCACCGAGAACATGGCTTTTTTCATCTCACCGGCGTAACGCATGCCGGCGATCAGCACTTTTTTCTGGGCGAAGTTAAGGATCACGCAACCGTCGGAGTTGGTGCCGTCACGCTCTGGCACGCATTCGAAGTTGGCCACGTTGAGCACTTGCCACTCTTCACGACCGGCCGGGTTGTACTGGGCCGGGTTGATGAACAGGCAACGACCGAACAGGTTCTGCCAGGCAGTCTGGGTGGTCATTTTCACGGCCAGGTAGTGGTCTTCTGCAGCCCCTACGTGAACGTGGGAAACGAAATGCTCTTGGGCGTTGTTGAATGCCTCGACGCGAGCCCACAGGGCATCGAACTTGTCGGCCGGGAACTTGCGGTTGATCGGGCCCCAGGCAATGGCAGCCTGGGTGGAAGGCTCTTCAACGATGAAGCGGTCAACTGGCGAACGGCCGGTACGATGACCGGTTTCTACGACCAGCGCGCCGGTATCGGCAAGCACGCCTTCACCGCGCTGCAGGGCTTCTTTGACCAGATCGTCAACACTCAGATCGGTGTATACGGCGTTATTGGCTTGCGTCATGAGGTTCCCCGTCGGCCAGTGGCCGAGTGCTCCAAACGTTTTGTAGTAGAAAGTTGCGCACTACTACCGCGAAAAAAGTGGGCCGGATTATGCCAGAAAAGCCCAAAAAGAGTAGGGCCCTCCGGTCAGAACGGCGGAAATCCGGCGTTTGACAGGTGATTTACCTGTGCTTAAACGTTTTAGTGGCGGGTGCCTGAAGGGGTGTCTACGCCCGCGCCGGCGAATAATTGAGCAATATCGGCGGCGTCGAACAGGTAGCGCTGGTTGCAGAACTGGCAGTCAATCTCGATGTTGCCACCGTGTTCCACCACCAGGTCCTGCGCATCTTCCAGGCCCAGGCTGACCAAGGCCGTGGCCGAGCGCTCGCGGGAGCAACTGCAGTGGAAGTGCAGGGATTGCACGTCGAACAGGCGCACGGCCTCTTCGTGGTAGAGGCGGTGCAGGATGGTTTCGTTGTCCAGGCCCAGCAGTTCTTCGGCTTTCAAGGTGCCGGCCAGGGCGGTGATATGGGCCCAGCTGTCGGCACGGTCTTCTTCGTCCTTGATGCGGTCGGCCGGCAGTTGTTGCAGCAGCAGGCCACGGGCGCGCTTGCCGTCGGCGTTGAGCCAGAAGCGGGTGCCCACTTGCTGGGACATCACGAAATAGTTGGTGAAGCAGTCGGACAGGGTTTCGCCGTCGAGGTCGACGATGCCCTGGTAACGCTGGCCTTCAGTCGGGTCGACGGTCAGTGCGAGCACGCCGTCAGGCATCAGGTCAGCCAGGGTCGCATCGGCGGCAATCCGGTCCGCGTCGTATCGGGCCAGGCCACGGATTTCACGCTCGCTGGAGCATTCGATCATCAGCAGCGGGATCGGGCCTTCGGAGCGGGCCTGCAGGATCAGCAAGCCGTCGAACTTCAGGGTGCCCACCAGCAGCGAAGCGGCGGCCATCAGCTCGCCGAGCAACTGCGCGACCGGCTCCGGATAGGGGTGCTTGGCGAGGACTTCGGCATAGCTGCGCTCCAGGGCGACCAGTTCGCCACGGGCGTCGCTGTCGTCGAAGATGAAGCGTTGGGTGAAGTCGGTATCCGGTAGATCAGTCATAGGTCTGGGTATCTGAATTGATGACAAAAAGATGACAACGTTTATAGAATTACACGCTTTAGCACCATTTTGGTGCGGCCTTCTCCAGGAAAACGAAGCGCTTTAAAGCAAAGAGGAAACAGTTTATGAACAATCCGGGTTTGTTCCAAGCCAGGTGGAACCTCGGGGGATTGGCCCTGTGCAATTTATTCGCTGTGGGGCTGCTGTGTTTTTGGCTCTGGCCAGCGGGCCAGGCGGTCTGTGTGGTTTTCGACGAGTGGCTGTTTCATCTGCTCAACGACCCCTTGGCGAGCAGCGAGGCGTGGTTGCATGTGTGGGCGGTGGCCAGTTTGCGCCCGTTTGATGCCGTGGTGGGGGTGATTCTGCTGGCGCTGTTGATCCGCGGCGACTGGGTGTTCAAGACGATTGAAGTGCGCCAGGCGTTTTTCGGCTTCCTGGGCATTCTGCTGCTGTTGTTGTTTATCCGCATGCTGTTTTCCAAGCTCGCAGCGCAGATGGGCTGGCAACACCATAGCCCGTCGATGGTGATCAGCGGGGCGATTCAGATGAGTGACTATTTCCCCGGTCTTGAGAAAGCGTGGGAATTGAAGGACCGCTCCAGCCAGAGTTTTCCGGGGGATCATGCTTCGGTGTTGTTGATCTGGGGGATGTTCATGACCGTGTTCGCCAAGCGCCTCGGGCAGGTCTTGGTGATCTGGGGGCTGGCACTGCTGTTCATGATGCCGCGGCTGGTGGCCGGCGCGCATTGGGGGCAGGACGACTATATCGGCGGGGTGTTGCTGGCGCTGTTGGCGTTGGGTTGGGGTTACTACACGCCCTTCGCGGCGAAGGTTTCAGGAGGGCTGTTGCGGCTGACGGGACCAGTGTTTGAGTGGTTTCAGCGGGTGCCGCTGGTTAATCGCTTGAGCGTGATTCGCAGCGTTTGAGTTGAAGTTGCAGGAGCCGGCCTGGCTCCTGCAGTCTGCCGGTTAATCATCATTGCCACTGCCGCGAAACTTGAACAGGTCGCGCCGCTGTTTCTTGCTCGGCTTGCCGTCGGTGGTCATGCCCAGGGAGCCCGCCTTGCGCATGGCCGCCGCGTTTTCGCGCTTGGCGATACTGGCTTCGGTCTCGGTATACAACGCCTGCGCCTCGGGAGCGCCCTTTCGCACAATTGAAAGCGCCTGGACCACGACGGTTCGTTCATCAAAACCGGCGCGAATCTGGAATTCATCGCCAATGCGCGGCTCCTTGCCGGGCTTGCAACGCTCACCGCGCCAGTGCACCTTGCCACTCTCGATGGCCGCTTTGGCCAGGGCGCGGGTCTTGAAGAAGCGCGCCGCCCACAACCACTTGTCCAGCCGGACTTTTTCTTCCTCTTCCTGCTTCTGAGCCACTTGAATTCCTCGCTCTGAAAAATGTCGCAACTTTACCGTTGAACCCCTTCAACGCATAAACCCTTCACCTCACCTAAGATACGCCAGGCAGTATCTGTTTTCGCGAGGTTAACGTGTGACCGACTTTCCTGTTTCACTCACCTCACCCAAACAAGGCTGTGCGGGTTGCCAGCAAAGTGAACCGCTGGGTTTTGAGTTTGATTTTGCGTATCAGCCTATCGTGGACCTGCGGGACCAGTCGATCTTTGCCCATGAGGCCCTGGTGCGGGGCGTCAATGGCGAGGGGGCGCTGTCGGTGCTGGATCAAGTCAACGACAGCAATCGCTACCGTTTCGACCAGCAATGCCGCACCAAGGCGATCGCCACCGCCTCGACACTGGGCATGCAGACGCACCTTTCAATCAACTTCATGCCCAACGCGGTGTACCGGCCGGAACTTTGCATTCGCAGCACCCTGGAGGCAGCTCGCGCGCACAATTTTCCGCTGGACCGGCTGATTTTCGAAACACTGGAAAGCGAGCACGTAGATAACTATCGCCATTTGACGAATATTCTGCGTGAATACCGCGAATTCGGCTTCAAGACCGCCATCGACGATTTCGGGGCGGGCTATTCGGGGCTGAATCTGCTGGCCGATTTCCAACCCGACCTGATCAAACTCGACATGGCGCTGATCCGCGATGTTGACCGTGATCGTGTCCGTCAGGTGATCGTCCGGGGGATTGTCACAATCTGTGAGCAGTTGGGCGTTACTGTCATCGCCGAAGGCATCGAAAGTGCTGGCGAACGAGACTTTCTCGCCGACTGTGGAATATTCCTGATGCAAGGCTACTGGTTCGCCAGGCCTGCATTCAAAGCCCTGGCCAAGGTATCCCCCGAGGCCTGGGCGAATTAATTGCTGGTTATTCATATTGAAGACATTTGACCATTTGACCGTTGTGGGTCTGCGTGAGTGGGTGGCACTTCCCGATTTGGGAGTGGCTGGCCTGCGCGCCAAGATCGACACCGGCGCCAGTACCTCAAGCCTGCATGCCACCGAGATCGAGCCATTTGAGCGCGACGGTGCAAAGTGGGTGCGCTTTACCGCGCACCTGGGCAGCGTGGTGCAATTGCGTCACCGGCGTTGCGAAGCGCCGCTGGTGGCGATGAAAACCATTAAAAGCTCCAACGGCCAGGCCCAGGTGCGATACGTGATCAGCACCACCCTGGCCCTGGGCGACCGGGTATGGCGGGTGGAATTCACCCTCGCCTGCCGCAAGGCCATGCGTTACCGCCTGCTGCTGGGTTCCAAAGCCCTGATTGACGGCCAACTGGTGGTCAACCCCGGCCTCAAATACGTTCAAGACAAGCCGGTGTTCCCGGTCTCTACTACCTCTGCCACAGGTGTTGCATGAAGATCGCTGTGCTGTCGCGTAACCCGCGTCTGTATTCCACCCGTCGCCTGGTCGAGGCCGGCACCGAACGTGGCCATGAGATGGTGGTGATCGATACGTTGCGCGCCTATATGAACATTGCCAGTCATAAGCCGCAGATCCACTACCGGGGCAAGCCGCTGGAGGGCTTCGATGCGGTGATCCCGCGCATCGGTGCGTCAGTGACGTTCTATGGCTGCGCGGTGTTGCGCCAGTTTGAAATGATGGGGGTGTTCCCTCTGAATGAATCGGTGGCCATCGCCCGTTCGCGGGACAAGCTGCGCTCGCTGCAGCTGCTGTCGCGTCGGGGCATTGGTCTGCCGGTGACCGGCTTTGCGCACTCCCCGGATGACATTCCCGACCTGATCGATATGGTCAATGGCGCGCCTCTGGTGATCAAAGTGCTGGAGGGCACCCAGGGCATCGGCGTGGTGCTGTGCGAGACCGCGACAGCGGCCGAGTCGGTAATCGAGGCGTTCATGGGCCTCAAGCAGAACATCATGGTGCAGGAGTACATCAAGGAGGCCGGCGGTGCAGATATCCGCTGCTTCGTGGTGGGCGACAAAGTGATTGCCGCGATGAAGCGCCAGGCCAAGCCGGGGGAGTTTCGCTCCAACCTGCACCGTGGCGGCAGTGCCAGCCTGATCAAGATCACCCCGGAAGAACGCATGACGGCCCTGCGGGCAGCCAAGGTCATGGGGTTGAGTGTGGCGGGTGTGGATATCTTGCGTTCCAACCACGGGCCGCTGGTGATGGAGGTGAACTCGTCACCGGGCCTGGAAGGGATTGAGACCACCACCGGCAAGGATGTGGCGGGGATCATCATTCAGCATCTGGAGAAGAATGGTGGGCCGAATATGACCAGGACCAAAGGCAAAGGTTGAGGACTCCCAACCTGTAAAGCACCGCAAAACCAGTGTGGGAGCGGGCTTGCTCGCGAAGGCGGTGGATCAGTCAACATTTCTATGGACTGACCCACCGCCTTCGCGAGCAAGCCCGCTCCCACATTTAGACCGCGTCCCTGGGCAACATCAGCCCCAACGGCAAACGCACTCGCGCTTCCAAACCGCCATCCGGCCGGTTGCGCAATTCGACATTGCCGCCATGCATCGAAGCAATCCGCCGCACAATCGCCAGCCCCAGGCCCGTGCCTTTGCCACCCCGGGCACGGTCGCCACGGGTGAACGGGTTGAAGATGCCTTCCAGCTCTGCCGGATCGATACCGGCGCCACGGTCCAGGACACTCAGCACCACGTAAGGCGCACTGGTATCCCCGGAGACATACGCCGCCACTTCAACATCGGAACCGGCGTGATGCAGGGCGTTGCCAATCAGGTTGTTCAGCAGGCGTTTCATCGAAACCCGACGCAACGCGAACGGCTGGATCGGCTCCAGGCGCATGCGCACCTGCTCACCGTTCTGGTTGTAGGGCGCCACCACCTCACGCACCAGGTCCGTCAGGTCGACCTCTTCCACCACCTCATCCCGGCCATCGCGGATAAACGCGAGGAACTGGTCGAGAATCGCGTCCATGTCTTCGATGTCTCGAACCATGTCGTCGGTCAGGTCGGTGTGGCTGCCCATCAGTTCCAGGGAAAGCCGCAAGCGCGTCAGCGGCGTACGCAGGTCATGGGACACCCCCGCCAGCATCAGCTCGCGCTCGCGTCCCGCCTGTTCGACATCCTCGGCCATCTGGTTGAACGCGCTGTACACCTCGGTCATTTCACTCGGCGTATCGCTGATGGGCAGCCGCACGCTGCGGCCCTGACCGAGCTGGCGTGCAGCAAACACCAGGCGTTTGAGTGGCTGGTTGAGCTGGCGCACAAAAATCCAGGCAGATGCGGTGGAAAGCAAGCCAATCGCCAGGAACCAGCCCAGCACGTTCCAGATCTTCTGCCCCCGCAGTGGATGCGGGTACAGCGGCACTTTAAGCCAGTCTTCCCCCAGGCTCGGCGCCCGCACCCACAGCGCCGGCGACACATGCATGCGCAGCCGCACCTCGGTGTCTTCACCCAGTTCGGCCTGCATCTGGCGTTGGTAGATTTCGCTGTAGGGCCAATGTTGCTCGCCCTCGGGCACACCCGCACCCGCGACCCGGACCAGGGTAGCGGCCTTGGCGATCTTCTCGCGGTTCTCGGGGTCTGCGGCCCAGTAGGCGCGCAAGGTCAGGGCGACACCGTGGCTGTACTGCCGGTCCACCAGCACGTCTTCGTTCATCAACAGATAAACCAGTGTCAGGGCCTTGGAAAACAGTACGACGATGAGCACCAGCCAAAGGGTGCGTGAGAAGAAACTCTGCGGGAACCACAACGGGGTTTTCATAAAAGACAGCTAGACACCTTGCAGGAGCGAGCGAAGCTCGCAGAATTGCAAACGCCGGGCAACCGGCTGACTCTTATCGAGTCATCACCGGCAAGCCCGCTTCTGCAAATCATCGGTCACTTGGTTGCAGTGCCATCCGGCACAAACACGTAACCCACGCCCCACACCGTCTGGATATAACGCGGCTTGGATGGATCGGGCTCGATCATCCGGCGCAGACGGGAGATCTGTACGTCGATGGAGCGCTCCAGGGCGTCCCACTCGCGGCCACGGGCCAGGTTCATCAGCTTGTCGCGGGTCAGCGGCTGGCGCGCGTTCATCACCAATGCTTTGAGCACGGCGAATTCGCCGGTGGTCAGCATGTGCACTTCATCGCCACGCTTGAGCTCACGGGTGGCCAGCGACAGCTCGTAGTCACCGAAGGTCACGCTTTCGTCTTCGCTGCCTGGGGCGCCCGGTACCGGGGCAGCCTGGCGGCGCAGTACGGCCTTGACCCGCGCCATCAGCTCGTCCGGGTTGAACGGCTTGGCCAGGTAATCGTCGGCGCCCAGTTCCAGGCCCTTGATGCGGCTCAGCTCATCGCCCTTGGCGGTCAGCATGATGATCGGGATCTGATTGTTGGCGCCGCGCAGGCGTTTGCAGGCGGTCAGGCCGTCTTCGCCGGGCAGCATCAGGTCCAGCACCACCAGGTTGAAGACTTCACGTCCCAACAGGCGGTCCATCTGTTCGGTGTTTGGCACCGCGCGTGCGCGATAGCCTTTGGAGTTGAAGAAACGCTCCAGCAGGCTGCTCAGCCCCGGATCGTCATCAACGATGAGAATTTTTTCGCCTTCAGCAGTTTGTGCAGTGCTGCTCATTAGATGCTCCTCTTATCTCGGCGCGCATTATGGCGTAGCTGCCGTTATACGCACCGTGTGCATTGTTAGCAGATTTTTCCTCTACCGCCAGCGAACCCGCGCCCTACAACCTTGGCCGCAATCCCCCCAAGGGCAGAACGCTGGTTATAATGCGGCGCCTTTGTGCAGGGCAACGTCAGTTCGTTACCGTTTACTGCCAGGGGATTTTTTTCACCCGCTTGTAGTGATTTTTTCGATTTCGAGGGTCAATAGGCTGCCTCTTGACCCAGGCAGCGGCGCCAGTCGGGCCGCTCAACCAGCCTCGCAAGCCTTGTTTTCCGGGCCTGCGAGCCTGCTTTCAGAATTTCAGGTGGTTTTATGGACAGCATCAACAGCCGCATCGCCGAGGAACTCGGTGTACGCCCACAACAGGTCGAAGCGGCCGTCGCTCTACTGGATGAAGGCTCCACGGTTCCCTTCATCGCCCGTTACCGTAAAGAAGTCACCGGCAGCCTCGATGATATCCAGTTGCGGCATCTGGAAGAGCGCCTGCGCTACCTGCGAGAACTCGACGAACGGCGTATCAGCATCCTCGCCAGCATCGAAGAGCAAGGCAAGCTGACCCCGCAACTGGAACGCGACATCAAGCTCGCCGACACCAAGACCCGCCTCGAAGACTTGTACCTGCCGTACAAGCAGAAGCGCCGCACCAAGGGCCAGATCGCCCTGGAAGCCGGCCTCGGCGAGCTGGCCGACGGCCTGTTCAACGACCCGTCCCTGGCCCCGGAAACCGAAGCGGCACGCTTTGTCGATGCCGAAAAAGGCGTCGCCGATGTCAAGGCCGCCCTCGAAGGCGCCAAGTACATCCTCATGGAGCGCTTTGCCGAAGACGCCAACCTGCTGGAAAAACTGCGCAACTACCTGAAGCAGGAAGCCACCCTCAGTGCCCGCGTGATCGCCGGCAAGGAAGAGGAAGGCGCCAAGTTCCGCGATTACTTCGAACACGACGAGCCGCTGAAAAGCATGCCGTCCCACCGTGCCCTCGCGATTTTCCGCGGTCGCAACGAAGGCATCCTGAGCTCCGCACTGAAGGTCGGCGACGAGTTGCCGGGCACCATGCACCCGTGCGAAGGCATGATCGGTCAACAATTCGGCATCCAGAATCAGAATCGTCCTGCGGACAAGTGGCTCAGTGAAGTCGTGCGCTGGACCTGGAAGGTCAAGCTCTACACCCACCTGGAAACCGACTTGCTGGGCGAGCTGCGCGACGGCGCCGAGACCGAAGCCATCAGCGTGTTCGCCCACAACCTGCACGACCTGCTGCTGGCCGCGCCTGCCGGCCCACGCGCCACCCTGGGTCTCGACCCGGGCCTGCGCACCGGCTGCAAGGTTGCCGTGGTCGACGCCACCGGCAAGCTGCTGGACCATGCCACGGTTTACCCCCACGTGCCGCACAACAAGTGGGACCAGACCATCGCCATCCTGGCCGCCCTGTGTGCCAAGCACTCGGTGGACCTGATCGCCATCGGCAATGGCACCGCCAGCCGCGAGACCGACAAGCTGGCCGCCGAGCTGATCAAAAAATACCCAGGCATGCAGATGACCAAGGTGATGGTCTCCGAGGCCGGCGCTTCGGTGTACTCCGCATCTGAACTGGCGTCCAAGGAATTCCCGGACCTCGACGTGTCGATCCGTGGCGCCGTGTCCATCGCTCGCCGCCTGCAGGATCCACTGGCCGAACTGGTGAAGATCGATCCGAAATCCATCGGCGTCGGCCAGTACCAGCACGACGTATCGCAGCTGAAACTGGCACGCGGCCTGGATGCAGTAGTGGAAGACTGCGTGAACAAGGTCGGCGTGGATGTGAACACCGCCTCGGTAGCGCTGTTGGCCCGAATTTCCGGCCTTAACGCCACCCTGGCACAGAACATCGTGACCCACCGCGATGAGAACGGTGCGTTCAAGACCCGTGCAGCGCTGAAAAAAGTCGCACGCCTTGGCGAAAAAACCTTCGAGCAAGCCGCCGGCTTCCTGCGCGTCATGAACGGCGACAACCCGCTGGATTCCTCGGCCGTCCACCCGGAAGCCTACCCGCTGGTACAACGCATCGCTGCTGAAACCGACCGCGACATCCGCTCGCTGATCGGCGATGCCGCGTTCCTCAAGCGCCTGGACCCGAAAAAGTACACCGACGAAACCTTCGGTGTGCCGACCATCACCGACATCCTGCAAGAGCTGGAAAAACCGGGCCGCGACCCGCGTCCCGAGTTCAAGACTGCCGAATTCCAGGACGGCGTCGAAGACCTCAAGGACCTGCAACCGGGGATGATCCTCGAGGGCGTCGTCACCAACGTGACCAACTTTGGCGCGTTTGTGGATATCGGCGTGCATCAGGACGGTTTGGTGCACATCTCTGCGCTTTCGGAGAAGTTCATCAAGGACCCGCGCGAAGCGGTGAAAGCCGGTGACGTGGTCAAGGTCAAGGTCATGGAAGTCGACATCCCGCGCAAACGCGTCGGCCTGTCGATGCGCATGAGCGACACCCCGGGCGAAAAAATCGACGGTGCCCGCGGCGCACGCCCAGGCTCGGCGCCACGCCAGTCCCAAGGCAGTGCACCGCGCAAGGAAACCGCCGCGCCAGCCCCGGCCAATAACGCCATGGCTTCGCTGTTCGCCAACGCCAAACAACTGAAGAAACGTTAATGGAACTGCCAGCCGGCTTGACCCACAGCGCTTTCAGCGAACTCATTGGCTGCCGCCTGCAACGCCTGGAAACCGGCGTTGCCGAGGTGGCCATGACCCTGGAGCCGCAGTTGCGCAACCGCGCTGGCAAGCTCCATGGCGGGGCGATCTTCAGCCTGGTGGACATTGCCATGGGACTGGCCTGTTCCAGTTCCCATGGTTTCGACCAGCAAAGCGCGACCATCGAATGCAAGATCAACTACATCCGTGCCGTTTCCGACGGCGATGTGCTGTGCACTGCCCGGGTGATTCACCCCGGTCGGCGTACGCTGGTGGTCGAGGCTGACGTGTACCAGGACGAAAAACTGGTCGCAAAAGCACAAGGCACCTTCGCTGTCCTATAGCTCCCTGTCATCGATTTGAGTTAATTTCGGCGCTGCGAAAGTTGCGCCGAACTTTTCCTCGTGCGCGATAGCCAGATTCAGGGACGAAGGCGGCTCTTTCAGAGTGGGTCAATCCGGCTCAAAAACCAGGCGATAACGCCAGTTTCCACTTCACCCTTGTAGACCGTCCTGCCCACCCCCATATTGGGGCGACTGACGCGTGAAGGAATCCAACTTGAGCGAACTTCTCAACCGCCGCCTGGCCCTGCTCGGCAAGCACGAACACCTCTCTTTGCTCGAGCAATGCCTGCACGGCATCGAGCGCGAATGCCTGCGCGTCACCGGTGAAGGCCGACTGGCACAAACGCCGCATCCCGAGGCCCTGGGCGCTGCACTGACCCACGAACAGATCACCACCGACTATTCCGAGTCGCTGCTGGAGTTCATCACGCCGGCGTTGCCCAACCCGGCCGATACCCTGAGCAGCCTCGACAAGATCCACCGTTTTGCCTACAGCAAGCTCGGCAACGAGTACCTGTGGAGTCCATCGATGCCGTGCCCGTTGCCGGCCGAGGAAGATATTCCGATTGCCTACTACGGCACTTCCAACATCGGACAGCTCAAGTACGTGTATCGCAAGGGCCTGGCCCTGCGGTACGGCAAGACCATGCAGTGCATCGCCGGGATCCACTACAACTTCTCCCTGCCGGAAGAGCTGTGGCCGCTGCTCAAGGAAGCGGAAGGTTTTGTAGGTACCGACCGCGACTACCAGTCTACGGCCTATATCGCGCTGATCCGCAACTTCCGCCGCTACAGCTGGCTGCTGATGTACCTGTTCGGCGCCTCGCCAGCCCTGGACGCGGGTTTCCTGCGCGGTCGCTCGCACCAGCTGGAAGTACTGGACGCCGACACCCTGTATCTGCCGTACGCCACCAGCCTGCGCATGAGCGACCTGGGTTACCAGAGCAACGCCCAGGCCGGCCTGACGCCGTGCTACAACGACCTGGCGAGCTACACCGACAGCCTGCGCACAGCGGTGGCAACGCCCTACGCGCCATATGTCGAAGTCGGCACCCATAAGGACGGTGAGTGGGTGCAGCTCAACACCAACATCCTGCAGATCGAAAACGAGTACTACTCCAACATCCGCCCCAAGCGCGTGACCTACACCGGCGAACGGCCGATCCAGGCGCTGATGGCCCGTGGCATTCAGTACATCGAAGTGCGCTGCCTGGACATCAACCCGTTCCTGCCGATGGGCATCGACTTGCAAGAGTCGCGCTTCCTCGACGCGTTCCTGCTGTATTGCGCACTCAACGACAGCCCGCTGTTCGCCGACAACGAGTGCGGCAACGCCACCTCCAACTTCCTCAGCGTGGTCAAGGAAGGTCGCCGTCCGGGCCTGCAATTGCAGCGCCGTGGCGAATCGGTGGACATGAAGGAATGGGCCGCCGAGTTGCTGGAGCAGATTGCTCCGCTGGCAGCCTTGCTGGACCAGAGCCAGGGCATCACTGAACACAGCCAGGCACTGGACGCCCAGTTGGCGAAGGTCAAGGATTCGTCCCTGACCCCGTCGGCCCAGGTGTTGGCGGCGATGAGCGAGCGTAAAGAGAGCTTTGCGCAGTTCTCGCTGCATCAGAGCCAAGTGCATGCCGAACACTTCCGCAGCGAGCCGTTGAAGGCTGAGGAACAGGCACGTTTTGAGGAGCTGGCGCGCAATTCGCTGGCGCAACAGGCGGAGCTGGAGCAGAACGAAGTGGGCGATTTTGACGTGTTTGTCGGGTCGTACCAGGCGAGCATCCTCGCCATCAGCAACTAAAAGCCTGACACAAAACCCTGTGGGGGCCGGGCTCTTGTGGGAGCCGGGCTTGCCCGCGATGCAGGCGCCGCGGTATTTCATTAGTACCGAGTCGATGCTATCGCAGGCAAGCCCGCTCCCACATTTGACCTATGCACCTTCAAGCCTGGTGCTCGAGTTTCTCCTCATAAGCTAATTCGAAAAGGTTATTTATTTTCGAATTCTTAGATCATTTAGTCTTCACACACGCCGACCTCCGGCCGCCTGATGAGGACTTTCCCCTTGAAACTGCACTTCTCCCTTCGCCTCCTGGCGGCGTTGTCCCTGGCCGGTGCCAGCCTGTTTGCCCAGGCCGCCGACGTGACCATCGCTTACCAGACCACCGTTGACCCGGCGAAAGTCGCCCAGGCCGACGGCGCTTACGAAAAAGCCACCAACGCCAAGATCGACTGGCGCAAATTCGACAACGGTGCCGACATCATCGCCGCCATCGCTTCCGGCGACGTGCAGATCGGCTACCTGGGCTCCAGCCCGCTGACCGCTGCCGTGACCCGCAAGGTCCCGGTGGAAACCTTCCTGATCGCCACCCAGATCGGCGGCGCCGAAGCCCTGGTGGCCCGCAACGGTTCCGGGATCAACAGCCCGCAGGACCTGATCGGCAAGAAAGTCGCCGTGCCGTTCGTTTCCACCGGCCACTACAGCCTGCTGGCCGCGCTGAAGCACTGGAACATCGACCCTTCCAAAGTGACCATCCTCAACCTCGCCCCGCCGGCCATCATCGCCGCCTGGAAGCGCGGTGATATCGACGCGACTTACGTATGGGACCCAGCCCTCGGCGTGGCCAAGGAAAATGGCAAGGTGCTGATCACCTCCGGCGAACTGGCCAAGTTTGGCGCACCGACTTTCGATGCCTGGATCGTGCGTAAGGATTTCGCCGAGAAGCACCCGGAAATCGTCACGGCCTTTGCCAAGGTCACCCTGGATGCCTACGCCGCTTACCGCAAAGACCCACAAGCCTGGCTGGCGGACAAAGGCAACGTCGACAAACTGGTGAAGCTCTCCGGGGCCAAGGCCAGCGACATTCCATTGCTGCTGCAGGGCAACGTCTACCCGCTGGCGGCTGACCAGGTGACCCTGCTTGGCGCACCCACCACCAAGGCCGTTACCGACACCGCCGCGTTCCTCAAGGAACAGGGCAAGGTCGACGCCGTACTGCCGGACTACGCCCCGTACGTCAGCCCGAAGTTCATCACTAACTGATACCAGGAGTTCACCGCGATGGCCTTGCTACAACTGGAGCGCATCAGCGCACAGTACCCAGGCAGCCCGGAGCCCGTACTGGCCGATATTTCCTTGAGCCTTGGCCCCCAGCAATTGCTGGTGGCCCTCGGTCCTTCCGGCAGTGGCAAGACTTCGCTGTTGAACCTGATTGCCGGTTTTGTCGAACCCAGCGCCGGGCGCATCACCCTTGACGGTGTGCCGGTAAAAGGACCAAGCGCCGAACGCGGCGTGGTGTTCCAGGACGACGCCCTGCTGCCCTGGCAGGACGTGCTGGCCAACGTCGGCTTCGGCCTGGAACTGGCAGGCGTACCCAAGGCCCAGCGGGAAGTCCGCGCCCGGGAAATGCTCGCCCTGGTAGACCTCGCCGGTTTCGACAGCCGCCGCATCTGGCAACTCTCCGGTGGCCAGAAGCAACGTGTGGGCCTGGCCCGCGCATTGGCCGCTGACCCGCGCGTACTGCTGATGGACGAACCCTTCGGCGCCCTCGATGCCTTCACCCGCGAACAGATGCAGGAGCTGTTGCTGCAAGTCTGGCGGCGCACAGCCAAGCCGGTGTTCCTGATCACCCATGACATCGAAGAAGCGGTGTTCCTCGCCACGGACCTGATTCTGCTGGCGCCCAACCCCGGGCAGATCGTCGAGCGCCTGAGCCTGGACTTCGGCCAGCGTTATGCCGCCGGTGAGTCGGCACGGGCGATCAAGTCCGACCCGCGCTTTATCGAAACCCGCGAACACGTGCTGGGCAAGGTGTTCTCCCAACGGCAGGTGTCCGCATGAGCAGTTATGAATTACCGGCAACCCGAACCGCGCAAACCCCGGTGGTGCCCGTACGCCGCAGCCTGAGCACCCGCTGGATCAGCGTGCTCACCCTGGTGACCCTGGTTGCCATCTGGTGGGCCGTGACCGCCAGCGGGCTGATCGAGCCACTGTTCCTGCCACCGCCTTCGGCCGTGCTGCAAAAAGGCTGGTTGCTGGCGACCACCGGCTACATGGATTCCACCTTGTGGCAGCACCTGGGCGCGAGCCTCAAGCGCATCGGCCTCGGCCTCGGTTTTGCCGTACTGACCGCCGTGCCGGTAGGGATTGCCATCGGCTCCAATCGCATCGCCCGGGGCATTCTGGACCCGCTCATCGAGTTCTACCGGCCGATTCCGCCACTGGCTTACCTGCCGCTGATCGTGATCTGGTGCGGCATCGGTGAGCTGTCCAAGGTGCTGCTGATCTACCTGGCGATTTTTGCGCCGATCGCCATCGCTACCGCCACCGGCGTGCGCACCGTCGACCCGGCCAAACTGCGCGCTGCGCAGTCGTTGGGCGCGACACGGGCACAGCTGATTCGCTATGTGATCCTGCCGAGCGCCCTGCCCGACATCCTCACCGGCGTGCGGATTGGCCTGGGCGTGGGTTGGTCGACCCTGGTAGCCGCAGAATTGATCGCGGCCACCAGCGGCCTGGGCTTCATGGTGCAGTCCGCCGCGCAATTCCTGGTCACCGACGTGGTGGTGCTGGGGATTCTGGTGATCGCGCTGATCGCCTTCGCCATGGAAATGGGCTTGCGTGCCCTGCAGCGCAAACTGGTGCCGTGGCATGGCCAGGCACACTGAGCAATTTTCGACGAGAATCCCATGAGCAGCCTGACCGTAACACCTCTCAGCACCGCCCTTGGCGCCCAGATCAGTGGCGTCGACATCACCCAACCGCTGAACATCGAACACCGCGACGCCATCGAACAGGCGCTGCTCAAACATTCGGTGCTGTTCTTCCGCAACCAGCCGATCAACCCGCAGCAACAGGCGCGGTTCGCGGCAAATTTCGGCGACCTGCACATTCACCCGATCTACCCCAACGTGCCGGAACAGCCTGAAGTGCTGATCCTCGACACCGCCGTGACCGACGTGCGCGACAACGCCATCTGGCACACCGACGTGACCTTCCTGCCCACGCCGGCCCTCGGTGCAGTACTGAGCGCCAAGCTGCTGCCTGAGTTCGGTGGCGATACGTTGTGGGCCAGCGGGATTGCCGCGTATGAGGCGTTGTCCGAGCCGTTCAAGAAGCTGTTGGACGGTTTGACGGCAACCCATGACTTCACCCGCTCCTTCCCGCTGGAGCGTTATGGCAACACGCCGGAAGATTTGGCGCGCTGGGAAGAAGCCCGGCGCAAGAACCCGCCGCTGTCTCATCCGGTGATTCGTACGCACCCGGTGAGCGGGCGTAAATCGCTGTTCGTCAGCGAGGGGTTCACCAGCAAGATCAACGAACTGGAGCCGACGGAAAGCGAGGCGGTGTTGAAGCTGTTGTTTGCCCACGCGACACGGCCGGAATTCACCATTCGCTGGCGTTGGCAGGAAAATGACGTGGCGTTCTGGGACAACCGCGTGACCCAGCATTACGCGGTGGATGATTACCGGCCGCAACGGCGGGTGATGCACCGGGCGACCATTCTTGGAGATGTGCCGTTCTAGCAGGCACACCACAAATCAAATGTGGGAGCGGGCTTGCCTGCGATAGCGGTAGCTCAGTCAACATATTCATCGACTGACACACCGCCATCGCGGGCAAGCCCGGCTCCCACAGATGACCGGTGTTGATTCAGAAACTGCTTATTCAGCCGTAGATGGTTTCTCCCACAAGTTAATCCCGCCTTCCTGGGCAAACCGATCAATCTCCGCCAGCTCTTGCGCGCTGAAGCTCAGGTTCTGCAACGCCCCGACGTTTTCAATGATCTGCTCCGGCCGGCTCGCGCCGATCAGGGCGCTGGTGACCCGTGGATCACGCAACGTCCACGCCAACGCCATCTGCGCCAGGCTCTGGCCACGGCGCTTGGCAATTTCATTCAGCGCGCGGGCGTGGGCGATGTTGGCCTCGGACAAATGCTTGGCCTGCAACGAACCACCACCCGGGCGGTTCACTCGCGCATCGGCCGGTACGCCGTTGAGGTATTTGTCGGTCAGCAGGCCCTGGGCCAACGGCGTAAAGGCGATCACCCCGGCACCGAGTTCTTCGGTGACGTCCAGCAGGTCTTTTTCCACCCAGCGATTGAGCAGGTTGTAGGCCGGCTGATGGATCAGCAGTGGCACTTTCCACTCTTGGAGCAGCGCGGCAATTTCCCGGGTTTTCACGCCGGAATAGGACGAGATCCCGATGTACAACGCCTTGCCCTGTTGCACGGCAGTGGCCAGTGCGCTGGCGGTTTCTTCCAGCGGGGTGTCGGCATCGAAACGGTGGGAGTAGAAAATATCCACGTAGTCGACGCCCAGGCGTTGCAGGCTCTGGTCGAGGCTGGCCAGCACGTACTTGCGCGAACCGCCGCCCTGGCCGTAAGGGCCTGGCCACATGTCCCAGCCCGCCTTGCTGGAAATGATCAGTTCATCGCGGTAGTGCTTGAAATCTTCCCGCAGCAAACGGCCGAAGTTGATCTCGGCGCTGCCGTACGGGGGGCCGTAGTTGTTGGCCAGGTCGAAGTGGTTGATACCCAGGTCGAACGCGGTGCGCAGCAAGGCGCGTTGGGTGTCGATCGGGGTGCTGTCGCCAAAGTTGTGCCACAGCCCCAGGGACAGTGCCGGCAGCACCAATCCGCTGCGACCTACGCGGCGATAAGGAATAGATTCATAGCGGTTTTCGGCAGCAATGTAAGTCATCGAATCCTCTCTGGTCTTAGAGCAAATAAGGCCTGGGAATAACGATATTCCCAAGCCTTTTAAGCAGCTGAATCGCTTAAGGTGCTCGCTCTTTGTACAGCAATTTCCTACCAGAGTGGAACGACGTAGCTCACATAGAAGCGGTTTTCATCTTGCACGGTGGCGCCAGTAATATCCGGGCTGGCGTGGGCATTTCGCCAGGTCACACCCAGGCCTTTGAGAGTGCCGGTGGGCACTTGGTAAGCCACCGTGACGTTACGCTCCCATTCACTGGTAGTGCCTTGGGTTGTGCGGATGTCATCACCGTGTGCGTAGGACGTGGCGAACGTCAGGCCGTTGAGGCCGAGTTTGCCGAAGTCATATTTGTACTGCGCCAGCCAGGTGCGCTCGCCGGCGTGCTGGAACTTGTTCAGTTGCATGTTGGTGAGTGCCGGGGTGTCGGCGCCCGAGCCCGGGCCCTGGTTGCTGGCACCGCTGTTCAGGCCGGAATCCAGGTACGGGAAGTCGCTGTCGCCGCTGTTTTTCTGGATGCCCAGGCCGACGGTATGGCCGTCCAGGCTGTAGCTTTCCAGCAGGCTGACGGTGGACTGGTTGATGCGCCCCTTGGAGGTGCCATCGCCATAAAGACCGGCGGCGGAATAGTCCTTGTCGCCATCGGCGTTTGCCCCCACACCCAGGCTGCGATACAGGCGCACGTCGGTGTCGATCGCGCCCACGGGCAAGGCGTCATGGCGCTTGGCACCGAGGAAGAACTGCTGGTAGTAATCCTCGAGGTTGGAGTACCACAGGCTGACGGTGGTGTCCGGCAAACCTTTGTAGTCCGCGCCGCCGTAGAGGAAGCGATCACTCTCTTTGGTGCCGCCGGCGGTGATCATGCCTTGGTCGCCGGTTTCGTTGCGGATCTTGGTCTTGAGGATGTCACCGGCGGTGAAGGTGAAGTCGGTCAAGTCCTTGGAAACCAACTGCACGCCCGTGTTGGTCTGCTGGTACAAGCGGCCGTCGGTGTTGGCCAGTACCGGGTTGTTGCCGTAGAGCGTACCGACGCGCAATTCATCCTGGGCGAAACGCATCTTGAAGGTCGGGCTGAGCACGCCGAACTGGTCAGCGGACTTGCCGTTATCCAGCGGGAACATGCTGCCGGGGTAGCGACCCTGGTGATCCTTGTCATTGAGGTCGCCACCGGAATCCAGTTTCAAACCGTAGAACGCCTGCAAGTCCAGGCCAAAGCCCACCGGGCCTTCGGTGTAGCCGGATTTGAAGTTGAACTCAAAACCCTGGCCCCAATCACGGATGCTGTGGGCCTTGTTATTGCTGTTCACCACATCCCGCCCCTGCTGGTTGAGGTAGCGGTTGAGCAAGGTCACGTCGGCGTGGCTGTCATCGATAAAATCGGCGTGGGCGGACAGCATAAAGCTCGCCATGGCGGCACCCACCATGGGGCTCAATAACGTCTTCATTGGTACCGGTCTCCGTCACTGTTCTGAAATGAAAGCGTCAAACGCTTCACACAATTAGGCGATGGCCATGTGACAGTTCGGAGTCAAAACACCCTTTACCCGGATGAAATTAAATTTAAGGAACCCCTCAAGCAGGGGGCTTTACGGGCGTTGGCGAGCGCTTCAGCGTGCCAATGGTGGAGGGGTATGGAAGAGAGACGAGAAGCAAAAAAAAGGCCCTGTTCTAGGTATTGAACAGGGCCTTTTCGTTTAGCGAACCAGGTGCAGGAACTGCATATGCCGTTCGTACTGGTCGAGGATGTCGTTGATGATCTGCTCCTTGGTGTAGCCCACCAGGTCGTAGTCCTGGCTGCCCTCACTCAGGTGCACTTCCGCCCGGTAATAGCGGCGGTTGTTGAGCTGCTTGGAACCCATGCCGCCCCGGGCGAATGACGGCGTGAAATAGCCGCGCATCTGCACCTGGTACACGAACGGGTGCTGCTCGCCATGGCCGATTTCCAGGCTGACGCTGTCGTTGGCCGGGTCAGGCTGGGTAACGACGTTGAGGCCTTTTTCGACAAACACCGCCGTCACTTCTTCGATGGCCGGGCGCACCGTGGTCTCGAGGAAACGGTACACCTCATCCCGTGACGGGAAATGCACCGCCTGGCTCAGGCGCTGGCGCCAACCGCCCGTGCCCTTGCGTGAGCCCGATACCGGGGCAAGGGAATGCATCTGCGCAATCTGCTTCTGCGACTCAAGGTAGAACGCCTTGTGCAGCCCCCACATCATCAGCAGCAAGATCATCGAGAACGGCAGCGAGGTCAGGACCACGGCAGACTTGAGCGAATCGATGCTGCCGGCAAACAGCAGCGCGCTGGTTACCAACGCGGTCATCGCGCCCCAGAACACCCGCAGCCACTTCGGCCCGTCTTCATCGGCGTTGCCGCCTTTGGCCGACAAGGTCGAGAGCACCACGGTGCCGGAGTCAGCCGAGGTGACGAAGAACACGAAGCTGATGAACACCGTGACCGCGATCACCGTCTTGCTCCACGGGTAGGTTTCCAGCAGCAGGTAGAGGCTCATCGACGGATCATCGATGGCCGACTGACCCAGTGCCGTGAGGCCGTGGTTGAGCACCTGGTCGATGGCGCTGTTGCCGAAGATCGACATCCACGCCAGGGTGAAGCCCAGCGGGATCAACAGCACGCCGAACACGAACTCACGGATGGTGCGGCCGCGGGAAATACGCGCGATGAACAGGCCCACGAACGGCGACCATGCGATCCACCAGGCCCAATAGAACACGGTCCAGCCGCCCAGCCAGTCGCTGGGTTTGTCGTAGGCGTAGAGGTCGAAACTCTTGGTCGGCAAGGCGCCGAGGTAGTCGCCGATGTTCTGGATCAGGGTGTTGAGCAAGTGCTGGGTGGGCCCGGCGAACAACACGAACAGCAGCAGCGCGCAGGCCAGCAGCATGTTGATGTCGGACATCACTCGCACGCCCTTGTCGACGCCGGAGACCGCCACCAGGATCGCCGCGCCCATCATCAAGGTGATGAGGCCGACCTGGATCCACTGGGTGTGGGCCACGCCGAACAGGTAATCGAGCCCGGAGTTGAGGTGCAACACGCCAAAGCCCATGTCGGCACCGAGGCCGAACACCGTGGCGATGATGCCAAAGCCGTCCACGGCATAACCGATGGGGCCGTTGATGCGCTTGCCGATCAGCGGGTACAGCGCCGAACGCAACGCCAGCGGCAGGTTGTGCCGATAGGCGAAATACGCCAGGGCCATGCCGACGAAGGCGAACACGCCCCAGCCATGCAGGCCCCAATGCAGAAACAGAATCTGCATGGCCTGGCGCGCCGCGTCACCGTTCAGGGCTTCGCCCTGGGGCGGTTGCACCAGGTGCGTCAGCGGTTCTGAAACGCAGAAGAAAAACAGCGTGATGCTGATCCCGGCGGCGAACAGCATGCCCGCCCAGGACAGGTAACTGAATTCGGGCTCGTCGTGGTCGGCACCGAGTTTGATCTTGCCGTAGCCCGATAACGCGGTGACCACCACGAAGACCAGATACAGGGTCATCGCCAGCATGTAGTACCAGCCGACCGTGTTGGCCGCCCAGTTTTGTGCGGCCAGCAGCCAGGCGCCGGCTTGTTCGGGAATTGCGATGACCGTCAGGCCGAACAGCAAGATGAAGCTCGCGGCGAAGTAAAACACCGGCGGGTTCATGCGGACCAGACCGCTGGAAGGTGTGGACGATGCACTCATGAAGGGCGCACCTCAAGGGTGTGGGATGTGGCTGTGAAAAACGGACTCAGCAAAGGTAAGCCTCCTGTTGTGAGCGGGCAGCGAACCACCGATTTAACTTGAACGAACAGTCAAGTTAAACATGGATAGGGGTTTGAGGACTAATCGCAGGGCCGAGTGGTAGGTTTTTCCTACACTAGCTCAAGGAAAGGTATGACGTATGGGGATGACGAAACGTTCAGCGATGGCTGAGGGAAATACGGCTCGAATTTGGGTAATGCGGCTCGAATTTGAAATGCAGACAACATGTGGGAGCGGGCTTGCTCGCGAATGCGGCGTGTCAGCCAACACTTCTGGAGACTGATACACCGCATTCGCGAGCAAGCCCGCTCCCACATTTGATCTGTGTGATCTTGAGAGAGGGGTGCTACTTCTGCGTCCCATCATCATGCTGCAAATTCGCCTGGGTCAGATTCGCCCCCGCCGGCACGCTCCGCGTCAGCCACACGTTGCCGCCAATGGTCGAACCCTTGCCAATCGTAATCCGCCCCAGAATCGTCGCCCCGGCGTAGATCACCACATCATCCTCGACAATCGGATGCCGCGGATGGCCCTTCTGCAACTGCCCATCTTCATCCGCCGGGAAGCGCTTGGCGCCCAGGGTGACGGCCTGATAAATGCGCACCCGTTCGCCGATGATCGCGGTCTCGCCAATCACCACACCTGTCCCATGGTCGATAAAGAAGCTCGGGCCGATCTGCGCGCCCGGGTGGATATCAATCCCGGTCGCCGAGTGCGCGATTTCCGCACTGATCCGCGCCAGCAACGGCAAGCCCGCCCGATACAGGTGGTGCGCCAGGCGATGGTGAATCACCGCCAGAATCCCCGGGTAGCACAACAGCACTTCATCCACACTGCGCGCCGCCGGGTCGCCGTGATAGGCGGCAAGTACGTCGGTGTCCAGCAGGCTGCGCAAGGCTGGCAATGCCAGGGCGAAATCCTGGATCAGGTGGATGGCGTGGGCGTCTACCTCGCTGTCATCCTGGCCGCCTTGGCGTGCGGCATACCGCAGCTCCAGCCGCGCCTGGGCGAGCAACGCGTTCAGCGCCACATCCAGGGTATGGCCGACGTAGAAGTCTTCACTTTCTTCACGCAGGTCCACCGGCCCCAGACGCATGGGGAACAGCGCACCGCACAACGCCTCGAGAATCTGCGCCACGGCTTCCCGTGAAGGCAGCTCGCGCCCGCCCTGCTCGCCGCTGACCCGGCCATTGCGGGTACGCCACTGGTCCCGGGCGCTGCGCAGCTGGCTGACGATGGTCTGTAATTGCCAATGACTGGAACGCTCACTCACGGTCTTCACTCCTGACGAAATGCCCACCACTTTACGGCAAGGCACCTGAGCGTCCTTAAGAACCAATAGTGCAATGCTAATAACCCGTCGACTTAAGCGATTGGCGGTTGCCGACGCAAAAGTGCCTGCCTATAGTCCCAGCATCTCTGACCACCCGTGCGTAGCCATGATCAAACAACAGCTCGACCGCTTTAACCGTCTGGAACTGCTGGGCGGCGCCACTGCCCTGGAAAAACTCGAGCGGCTGTCGGCCTGGCTGGGGCGTGACGTCTACGTCAAACGCGACGACACCACACCACTGGCGATGGGCGGCAACAAGCTGCGCAAACTCGAATACCTCGCCGCCGATGCCCTGGCCCAAGGTGCCGACACCCTGGTGACCGCTGGCGCGATCCAGTCCAACCATGTACGTCAAACCGCCGCACTGGCCGCCAAGCTGGGCTTGGGCTGCGTCGCCCTGCTGGAAAACCCGACAGGCACCGAAGACCCCAACTACCTGGCCAACGGCAATCGCCTGTTGCTGGAACTGTTCGACGCCAAGGTCGAGCTGGTAGAGAACCTGGACAACGTCGACGACCAGCTCAACGCCCTCGCCGACCGCCTGCGCAGTAACGGCAAGAAGCCGTACCTGGTGCCCATCGGCGGCTCCAACGCCCTCGGCGCCCTGGGTTATGTGCGCGCCGGGCTGGAGCTGGCCGGGCAGATTGAAGCCAGCGGCATCCCGTTCTCCACCGTGGTCCTGGCCTCCGGCAGCGCCGGCACCCACAGCGGGCTGGCACTGGCGCTGGCCGAAGTACTGCCGGACCTGCAAGTGATTGGCGTCACGGTCTCACGCACCGACGAAGCCCAGCGCCCCAAGGTGCAAAGCCTGGCCGAACGCACCGCCGAATTGCTCGGCGTGCCGGTGCCGGACGCGTTCAAGGTGATCCTGTGGGACGAGTACTTCGCGCCCCGTTATGGCGAGCCGAGTGCCGGCACGCTGGCGGCGATCAAGCTGGTGGCGAGCCAGGAAGGCCTGCTGCTGGACCCGGTCTACACGGGCAAAGCCATGGCCGGGCTGCTGGATGGCATTGGCCGGCAGCGCTTTGAAGAGGGGCCGATCATCTTCCTGCACACGGGTGGCGCACCGGCGTTGTTTGCTTATGATTCGAGCTTTTGATATTCCATAAAGAAATATCAATCTGATTTTATATTATTTTCAAGTCTTAAAAACCGGCTTTATAGTCGCGCCGTAGGCGAGCTTGATGGCGATACGCATGACTGGGCAGATCCAAAACACCGAGTTGATGCAATCGCGGGCAAGCCCGGCTCCCACACACCGCGCTTTTAAGGCAGGATACGACTACCGCGTCACCTGCATCGCTCAACATAAAAAACACAGGGGCTCTTCATGACTATTTCCGTATTCCGTCGCACGTTACTGGTTGGTACGTTGGGGCTGGCGCTTGGCGCCGGGTGGCTCGGTCAGGCAGTGGCCGGCGAGCAGTTGGACAACATCAAGAAAGCCGGCGAAATCAAGATTGGCCTGGAAGGCACCTACCCGCCGTTCAGCTTCGTCGACGAAAGCGGCAAGCTCAGCGGTTTCGAGGTGGAGTTGTCTGAAGCGCTGGCCCAGAAACTCGGCGTCAAGGTCAAGCTGCAAGCCACGCCGTGGGACGGCATCCTCGCCGCCCTGGAATCCAAGCGCCTGGACGCGGTCGTCAACCAGGTGACGATCTCCGACGCGCGCAAGGAAAAGTACGATTTCTCCAAGCCGTATACCGTCTCCGGTATCCAGGCGCTGACCCTGGCGAAAAACGTCGACACCATCAAGACCGCCGACGACCTGGCCGGCAAGAAGATCGGTGTGGGCCTGGGCACCAACTACGAACAATGGCTCAAGGAAAACCAACCGAAAGCCATCGTCAAAACCTATAACGATGACCCAACCAAGTTCCAGGACCTGCGCATCGGCCGTGTCGACGCGATTCTGATCGACCGCCTGGCGGCGCTGGAATACGCCAAGAAAGCCAAGGACACCGCCGCTGCCGGTGCTGCTTTCTCCCGTCAGGAAGCCGGTATTGCCCTGCGCAAAGGCGAGCCTGAACTGCTGGCCGCCGTGAACAAGGCCCTCGACGAACTGCGCGCCGACGGTACCTTGAAGAAGCTGTCCGAGAAGTACTTCAACGCTGACGTTACTCAATAATGGAAGCAGGTTTCCAACTCGCGCTGGACTCCGCGCCCTTTCTGCTCAAGGGCGCGTATTTCACGGTAATTCTTAGCCTTGGCGGGATGTTTTTCGGCTTGCTGCTGGGCTTCGGCCTGGCCTTGATGCGCCTGTCGCGCTTCAAGCTGTTGAGCTGGACCGCCCGCGTCTACGTGTCGTTCTTTCGCGGCACGCCCTTGCTGGTACAGCTGTTCCTGATCTACTACGGCTTGCCGCAAGTGGGCATCGAGCTGGATCCGATCCCGGCAGCCATGATCGGCTTCTCGCTGAACATGGCCGCTTATGCCTGTGAAATCCTGCGTGCCGCCATCGGTTCCATCGAGCGCGGCCAGTGGGAAGCTGCGGCCAGTATCGGCATGACCCGTGCGCAGACCCTGCGCCGGGCCATCCTGCCGCAGGCCATGCGCACGGCCTTGCCGCCGCTGGGCAACAGCTTTATTTCCCTGGTCAAGGACACCGCCCTGGCCGCCACCATCCAGGTGCCGGAACTGTTCCGCCAGGCGCAATTGGTCTCGGCCCGTACCTTCGAAATTTTCACCATGTATCTGTCCGCCGCCTTGATCTACTGGATTCTTGCCAGCGTTCTGGCGCACGTGCAAAACCGCCTGGAAGCACGAGTCAACCGGCATGACCTGGAGTCTTGAAGCATGATCGTGGTTGAAAAACTGACCAAACAATTCAAGGGTCAGGTGGTGCTTAACGGGATCGACCTTGAGGTCAAGGAAGGCGAAGTCGTCGCCATCATCGGCCCCAGCGGTTCCGGCAAGACCACCTTCCTGCGCTGCCTGAATTTCCTCGAAGAACCTACCAGTGGCCGGATCAAGGTCGGTGACATCGAGATCGACAGCAGCCGCCCGCTCAATCAACAGCAAGGCCTGGTGCGGCGCCTGCGCCAGCACGTGGGTTTTGTGTTCCAGAACTTCAACCTGTTCCCCCACCGCACCGCCCTGGAGAACGTCATCGAAGGCCCGATCGTGGTCAAGAAGATGCCCCGGGGCGCCGCGGACGCCCTCGGTCGCAAGCTGTTGGCCAGGGTCGGCCTGGCGGGCAAGGAAGACGCCTACCCACGGCGCCTGTCCGGTGGGCAGCAGCAACGGGTAGCGATTGCACGGGCCTTGGCGATGGAGCCGGAGGTGATCCTGTTCGATGAGCCTACCTCGGCCCTGGACCCGGAACTGGTAGGCGAAGTACTGGCGACCATTCGCAGCCTCGCGGAAGAAAACCGCACCATGGTGATCGTGACCCACGAGATGAGTTTTGCCCGGGATGTTGCCAATCGCGTGATCTTCTTCGACAAGGGTGTAATTGTTGAGCAAGGCGATGCAAAGGCGCTGTTTGCCAACCCGAAAGAAGAACGTACCCGGCAGTTTCTCAGCAAGTTCATCAACAACTAACTTGCGCCTATCAAGTGTAAGAAACTTCGCTTTATAGAGTTGCCGAAAGGCAACTCTTTTTTTTGAGTTTTTTGGGAATCGCCCTTTATTCATTGGGTAA
Organism: Pseudomonas sp. MWU16-30323; assembly: GCF_020515595.1. Taxonomy (NCBI): domain Bacteria; kingdom Pseudomonadati; phylum Pseudomonadota; class Gammaproteobacteria; order Pseudomonadales; family Pseudomonadaceae; genus Pseudomonas; species Pseudomonas sp. MWU16-30323. The sequence continues at coordinate 23,599 of NZ_JAIWYM010000010.1, read as the reverse complement.
AACTCACCTTGAAACACTCACTTCAAGTGCCCCTCCAGTAAGACCCTTCTGAATATTCCATAACCCCCTGTTTGCCCCGCCCAGCCTCTTGACGCCAACTAACCAAGCCTCTTATCTAACGCCCAGAGGATTGGATCCATTCTGGTTTTTTATTAAATCGTTTCTTTCGGACTACGTCGCCTGCCAGCGCCTGATGTCCGGAACGATTGCTGCTGGCTGCACCAAGGAGATTATTTATGAAGCGTATTTCCACCCAGGCGCTGCTCACTGCCCCGACCTTGCCCCAGGCCAATCGAGAAGGCATCAATGCCCTCGCCGCGACAAACCTGCAAGTCGATATCGCGCCTTACTGCGGCATGGACGAGGGCGACCTGATCGAGCTGTTCTGGAACAACTGCTTTGCCGCCTCACGGCGTGTCACTGCCGGCAAAATCGGCATGTCCACCTGCCTGCGGGTACCGGAAAGTTTTGTGCAAAACGGCCCGGCGCGAATTCACTACCGGGTCATGCAAGTCGGACGCGGCCCGGCGCGTTCGGCCACCACCCGGGTGCAGATCAAGACTGATTACCCCGGCGGCCAGCCCTGCGCGCTGAGCATTGACGAAAACCAGAACCTGGCCGCCGTCAGCCTGCCCGCAACCATCCGCCGCCATGGCGTCAACAGCAGCCAGATTCGCCGAGGCGTGCCCCTCACCATCGAGCCGTACCTGAACATGGCGACCGACGACGAAATCACGCTGCGCTGGGGTGACGTACGCCTGGACCTGCCAAAAATCCAGGCCAGCGATGTCGGCAAGGCCGTGCAGGTGTGGGTGCCATCGGCGGTCATCGTCGAAGCCGGGGACGACCATCGCCTCGAAGTCACTTACTGCATTCTCGACCGGGTCGGCAATAATTCACGCTGGGCCCCCGCCCGCACCCTGCGCATCGCCACGTACGCGCCCAAGGCCCCGACCAGCCCCGCCAGGCCTGCGCTGGTCTACCAACCCCGCCGCCCCGGTTCGCCCTGTGAGCCCGGGTGACAGACCTTCTATGCATATTCCTAAAAGTTAGTTTATTAAAAAATTTAACACGCTTAGGGTATATGCACCGGACCACCGGACATTCCTGATTTTTTATCTTTTCAACGGATGTGAGGTAGGTATGGTCAAAATTACCCCGGTGCGTAACGCCAGGGCATTGCGTGCAGCCAAGGAGCGGCGCTGATGTCTAACTTGGCACAAACACCCCCCCAGAGTGATCTGGACGTCGCCCCGCTGTTGTTGCCCGCCAAGGTGCTGCGCAACGACGCCGAGGCCCTCAGCGCGGCTCATGAGCTGGCACAGGCTGCGCGCCTGCAAGCGGCCAAGCGCGATCAGCAACGCAAACTGCCTTGGGCTGAACTCGAACACTTCACCCGCAGCGGCCTGGGCAGTATTTCCATTCCCCGTGAGTACGGCGGCCCGCAAGTGTCCTTCGTGACCCTGGCCGAAGTGTTCGCGATCATCAGCGCGGCCGACCCGGCGCTGGGGCAAATCCCGCAGAACCATTTCGGCATCCTGCACGTGCTGCAAGGTGCGGCCAGCGAGCGCCAGAAAAAGCAGCTGTTCCAGAGCGTGCTGGACGGCTGGCGCATCGGCAACGGCGGCCCGGAACGTGGCACCAAAAACACCCTGGACCTCAAGGCACGCCTCACCGCCGAGGGTGACGGCTACGTCATCAGTGGCCAGAAGTTTTATTCCACCGGCGCGCTGTTCGCCCATTGGGTGGCGGTCAAGGCGTTGAACGATGAAGGCAAAGTCGTCATGGCGTTCGTGCGCCGTGGCACCGAAGGCCTGCGTATCGTCGATGACTGGTCAGGCTTTGGCCAACGCACCACGGCCAGCGGCACGGTACTGCTGGATCAGGTGGCGGTGGACGCCGAACTGGTGGTGGAGACCTGGCGCCTCGGCGAAACCCCGGGTATCCAGGGCGCCGTTTCGCAATTGATCCAGGCGGCCATCGACGCCGGCATCGCCCGTGGTGCTCTCGAAGACACCATCAGCTTTGTACGCGAACGCTCCCGGCCGTGGATCGACGCCAAGGTCGAGCGGGCCAGCGATGACCTGTATGTGATCGCCGATATCGGCAAGCTGAAGATCGAACTGCATGCCGCTGAAGCGCTGCTGCGCAAGGCCGGCCAGGTACTGGATCAAGTCAGTGCCGCGCCGATCACCCCGCAGTCCGCCGCACGCGCCTCGATTGCCGTGGCTGAAGCCAAGGTGCTGACCACCGAGATTGCCTTGCTTGCCAGCGAAAAGCTGTTCGAACTGGCCGGCAGCCGCGCGACCCTCGCCGAATTCAACCTCGACCGCCACTGGCGCAACGCCCGGGTGCACACCCTGCACGACCCGGTGCGCTGGAAGTATCACGCGGTGGGCGCCTATCACCTGAACGGCACTTTGCCGGCCCGGCATTCCTGGATTTAACGACCAGACCTCTGGAGAAACCTATGACTCTTTCTCATCACGTCGCGGTTATTACCAGCGATGAACAAGCCCTCATTGTCGCCAGCGACCTGGCCGAAGACTTCCGCCGCGACAGCGCCTTGCGTGACCGCGAACGCCGCTTGCCCCTGCCTGAACTGGACGTGTTTTCCCGCTCCGGCCTGTGGGGCATCAGCGTGCCCAAGGCGTTCGGCGGTGCCGGCGTTTCCAACGTGACCCTGGCCAAGGTCACGGCACTGATTGCCCAGGCGGATGCGTCCTTGGGGCAGATCCCGCAGAACCACTTTTATGCCCTCGAAGTACTGCGGGTAAATGGCAGCCCGGCGCAGCAAAAACGCCTGTACGCCGAAGTGCTCGCCGGCCAGCGCTTCGGCAATGCCCTGGCCGAATTGGGCACCAAGACCGCCCACGACCGCCTCACGAAAATCACCCGCGACGGTGACGGTTTCCGTATCACCGGTCGCAAGTTCTACTCGACCGGCGCGATCTACGCCCAACGTATTCCTACTTCTGTGGTGGACGAAAACGGCGTGCAGCAACTGGCCTTTGTCACCCGTGACAGCGAGGGCCTGAGCGTGATCGATGACTGGAGCGGCTTCGGCCAGCGCACCACCGGCAGCGGTTCGGTGGTGTTCGATAACGTGTGGGTCGCGGCCCAGGACGTGATCCCGTTCCAGAGCGCCTTCGAACGCCCGACCACTGTCGGCCCGCTGGCGCAGATCCTTCACGCCGCCATCGACACCGGCATCGCCCGCGCAGCCTATGAAGATGCGCTGCACTTCGTGCGCACCAAGACCCGGCCGTGGATCGACGCCACCAGCGACAAGGCCACCGAAGACCCGCTGACCCTGAAAAGCTTCGGCCACCTGAGCATCCGCCTGCACGCCACCGAAGCACTGCTGGAGCGCTCCGGTGAGTTCCTCGACCGCGCCCAGGCCGACAGCAATGCCGACACCGTCGCCGCCGCATCCATCGCGGTCGCCGAAGTGCGCGCCCTCAGCACCGAGATTGCCCTGGCCGCTGGCAGCACCCTGTTCGAACTCGCCGGCAGCCAGGCCACCCTCGCCGAACACGGCCTGGACCGCCACTGGCGCAACGCCCGGGTGCACACCCTGCACGACCCGGTGCGCTGGAAGTACTTTGCTGTGGGCAATTACTACCTCAACGATGAAAACCCGCCACTGCGGGGGACTATCTGATGGCAAAGAAAAAGATCCTGCTCAATGCCTTCAACATGAACTGCATCGGGCACATCAACCATGGCCTGTGGACCCATCCACGGGACAACTCGACCCAGTACAAGACCCTCGAATACTGGACCGAACTGGCACAGCTGCTGGAGCGCGGGCTGTTCGACGGACTGTTCATCGCCGACATCGTCGGCGTGTACGACGTCTACCAGAATTCGGTGGATGTGCCGCTCAAAGAGTCGATCCAGCTGCCGGTCAACGACCCGTTGCTGCTGGTCTCGGCCATGGCGGCGGTGACCAAAAACCTCGGCTTCGGCCTGACCGCCAACCTCACCTATGAACCGCCGTATCTGTTCGCCCGGCGCATGTCGACCCTCGACCACCTGAGCCGTGGCCGGGTGGGCTGGAACATCGTCACCGGCTACCTCGACAGCGCCGCCAAGGCCATGGGCCTGACCGAGCAGGTCGAGCATGACCGGCGCTATGACCAGGCCGACGAATACCTGGAAGTGCTCTACAAACTCTGGGAAGGCAGTTGGGAAAACGACGCGGTGATCAACGATCCGCAAGCGCGGGTGTATGCCCAGCCGGAGAAGGTGCACAAGGTCGAACACAAAGGCGAGTTCTATCAGGTGGAGGGCTATCACCTGTGCGAGCCGTCGCCGCAGCGCACGCCGGTGCTGTTCCAGGCGGGCAGCTCCGACCGGGGCTTGCTGTTCGCCGGGCGCCACGCCGAGTGCGTATTCATCAGCGGGCAGAACAAGGCCTCGACCAAAATCCAGGTGGACAAGGTGCGCGCCAGCGCCGTGGAAGCCGGGCGCAACCCGGAGGACATCAAGGTGTTCATGGGGCTGAACGTGATTGTCGGCGCCACCGAAGAAGCCGCGTGGGCCAAGCACGCCGAGTACCTGAGCTACGCCAGCGCGGAAGCCGGCGTGGCGCATTTCTCGGCGTCTACCGCGATTGATTTTTCCCAATACGAAATCGATGAGCCGATCCAGTACGTGAAGAGCAACGCCATCCAGTCCGCAACCAAGAACCTGCAAAACAACGACTGGACCCGGCGCAAATTACTGGAACAACACGCCCTCGGCGGCCGCTACATCACCCTGGTGGGCTCGCCGGCACAGGTGGCGGATGAACTTGAATCATGGATCAGCGAAACCGGCCTGGACGGCTTCAACCTGACGCGCATCGTCACCCCGGAAAGCTACGTCGACTTTATCGAACTGGTGGTGCCGGAACTGCAGCGCCGGGGCTCGTACAAGACCGCGTATGACACCGGGACGTTGCGGGAAAAAGTGTTCCACCGCTCCGCGCACCTGCCCGAACAACACACCGGTTCCACCTACCGACACTGAACCAAAAGGTGGGAGCTGGCTTGCCTGCGATTGCGGAGTGTCAGTTGAAGAAATGTCGCTGACCCACCGCTATCGCAGGCAAGCCAGCTCCCACAGTTGACCGAGTTGTTTGCACTCACACCTTATGACTGGAAATCCACGATGAAAAAAACATTGCTCAGCCACCCAGTCAAAGCACTGGCCCTCGCCCTCGGGCTCTTCAGCTCGGCGGTATTCGCCGCTGACGCTCCCTTGAAAGTCGGCACCACCGCCGCCTTCGCCATTCCCCTGGAAGCCGCTGTCGAAGAGGCCGGCAAACAGGGTTTGAAAGTCGAACTGGTGGAGTTCACCGACTGGATTGCACCCAACGTCAGCCTGGCAGCGGGCGATATCGACGTGAACTACTTCCAGCACATCCCGTTCCTGGAAAACGCCAAGGCCGCCGCCGGGTTTGACCTGGTGCCGTTCGCCCCGGGGATCATCAACAACGTTGGCCTGTATTCGAAGAAGTACAAGAACTTCAACGACCTGCCTCAAGGCGCAACGGTCGCGATTGCCAACGATCCGATCAACAGCGGTCGCGGCCTGCAATTGCTGGCCAAGGCGGGCTTGATCACCCTCAAGCCAGGCGTGGGCTACAAGGCCACCGAAGAAGACATCGTCACCAACCCGAAGAAGATCAAGATCCTGCAAGTGGAAGCCGTGCAACTGGTGCGCGCCTATGACGACGCCGACCTGGTGCAGGGCTACCCGGCGTATATCCGCCTGTCCAAGACCTTCGATCCTGAGTCGGCCTTGCTGTTCGACGGCATCGACCACAAGGAATACGTAATCCAGTTCGTGATCCAGCCGAAAAGCAAAACCGACCCGCGCCTGATCAAGTTCATCGACATCTACCAGCACTCGCCGGTGGTACGCGCCGCCCTGGATAAATCCCTTGGCAAGCTCTACCAAGTCGGCTGGGAAGGCTGAATATGAGCGCCGCTACAGCACAACGACGCGAGACGCAACCACCGCACCTGGACGCGCAGCAGACCGAGCTGCATCCGGCGCTGAACCATGCCCACGTGCGATTCATCAACCTCGGCAAGACCTATGACGGTCAATCAGTGCCTGCGTTGCAAGGCATCGACCTGGCAATCCAGCGCGGTGAAGTCTTCGGCATCATCGGCCGCAGCGGCGCCGGCAAGTCGTCGCTGATCCGCACCATTAACCGCCTGGAACAACCGAGCAGCGGCCGGGTGCTGATTGATCAGGTAGACATCGGCGATTTCGACGAAGACCGCCTGGTCGCCCTGCGTCGACGCATCGGCATGATCTTCCAGCACTTCAACCTGATGTCGGCCAAGACCGTGTGGCAGAACGTCGAATTGCCGCTGAAAGTCGCGGGCGTGCCCAAAGAGCAGCGCGAGAAGAAGGTGCGCGAGCTGCTGGAATTGGTGGGTTTGCAGGACAAGCACAAGGCCTATCCGGCGCAGCTGTCCGGCGGGCAGAAACAGCGGGTGGGCATTGCCCGTTCGCTGGTGCATGACCCACAGATTCTGTTGTGCGATGAAGCCACTTCGGCGCTCGACCCGGAGACCACCCAATCCATCCTCGGCCTGCTGCGGGAGATCAACAAGCGCCTGGGCCTGACCATCGTGTTGATCACCCACGAAATGGCCGTGATTCGCGAAATCTGCGACCGCGTCGTGGTGCTGGAACACGGCCACGTGGTGGAGCAAGGCCCGGTGTGGGAAGTGTTTGGCAACCCGCAACATGACGTCAGCAAAACCCTGCTGGCCCCGCTGCAACATGGCCTGCCGGAAGAGTTGCAAAGCCGCTTGCAGGCCACTCCGGCATCCAGGGACGCTGCCGTGGTGCTGCGCTTGCAACTGACCGGGAGTGCCGAAGACGAGCCCGACCTGGCCGCGCTGTTCAGCGCCCTCGGCGGGCGTGTGCGTTTGCTGCAAGGCGGCGTGGAGCGCATCCAGGGGCATGCCTTGGGGCAATTGCTGCTGGCGGTGAGCGGCTCGGCCCTGACCGCCGAAGAACTGCGCACCCGCGCCGGGCGCTGGGCACAACAGGTGGAGGTGCTGGGCTATGTGGTTTGATCGTTTATTGCAGGGCGCCATCGACACGCTGTTGATGGTGGGTGTGTCGTCGTTGATTGCGCTGCTGGTGGGGATTCCGCTGGCGGTGTTCCTGGTGACCAGCGACAAAGGCGGCATCTATCAAGCGCCCGCCTTGAACCGGGTGCTGGGGGCGTTCGTTAACCTGTTCCGCTCGATTCCGTTCCTGATTCTGATGGTGGCGCTGATCCCGTTCACCCGGCTGATCGTCGGCACCACCTATGGCGTGTGGGCCGCGATAGTGCCGTTGACCATCGCCGCCACGCCGTTCTTTGCGCGGATCGCCGAGGTCAGCCTGCGCGAGGTCGATCACGGCTTGATCGAGGCCGCACAGGCCATGGGCTGCCGACGCTGGCATATCGTCTGGCACGTGCTGCTGCCGGAGGCGCTGCCGGGGATTGTCGGCGGGTTCACGATTACCCTGGTGACGATGATCAACTCCTCGGCCATGGCCGGGGCAATTGGTGCCGGCGGGCTGGGGGATATTGCCTACCGCTATGGCTATCAGCGCTTTGATACCCAGATCATGCTCACGGTGATTGTGCTCCTGGTGATTCTGGTGGCGGTGATTCAGTTGGGCGGCGATCGGTTGGCCAGGGTTCTGAACAAGAGGTGAGGTATAGTCGGGCCCTCTCAGCGCCCGGTATTGCCCGCCATGAAACTCGCCCCCGACGACCTCGACCAGATCACCTCCACCACCCTCGGCCACTACAACAAAGTGGCCGAGGATTTCCGTGAAGGCACCCGCGATCACGATGTGAGCCAGAACATTGATGCGCTGCTGCGGCATATCCAGGGCGACGCGCCGTTTACCGTACTGGATTTTGGCTGCGGGCCGGGGCGGGATTTGCAGACGTTTACCCGCATGGGCCATATCGCGGTGGGGCTCGATGGTTCGGAGCGCTTTGCACAGATGGCCCGGGAAGACAGCGGTTGTGAAGTGCTGCAGCAGGACTTCCTGAAGCTGGATTTGCCCGCCGCGCGTTTCGACGGGATCTTCGCCAACGCGGTGCTGTTTCATATTCCCAAGCAGGAGTTGCCGCGCATTCTCGGGCAGTTGCATGGGGCGCTGAAGGTCGGTGGTGTGTTGTTCAGCTCAAACCCTCGGGGTGAAAACCAGGAGGGTTGGAACGGGCCGCGGTATGGCTCATATCACGACTTGCGAGCCTGGCAGGAGCTGTTGACGGCGGCGGGGTTTGTGGAGTTGGAGCATTACTACCGGCCCGCTGGGTTGCCTCGGGAACAGCAGCCGTGGCTGGCGAGTGTGTGGAAGAAGGTTTAGAGCTGCATTGCCTGAACCAGCCTCATCGCAGGCAAGCCAGCTCCCACCGTTGATCGGTGCAAGCCCTGACAACCCGGTCAAATGTGGGAGCTGGCTTGCCTGCGATGGACTCACAGCCACCTCTAATCTACCTGATACACCACAGCCTGGGCGCCAGGCACAAAAGCCGTAATACGCCCCTCAGCAAAATCCGCCACCAACCGCGTCCCATCGGCAAAGGTGGTCTGCTGCACCTGTTTATCTGCCGTCAGCCAGCGAAAATCGGTCATCGCCTGAGTCGCCAACCGCTCATGCAACGGACGGAAGAACGCGTCCTGGCGCTGAATCAACGGCAAGCGCTGCTTCACCGTCGCCGCACTCAGGTGATACAGCGGCGGCACGTTGTAGAGCAGTTGCGTCAGCTCGTTCTCGGCTCGCACGTTGCTCAGTTTCAGGCTGTCGAACAGCCAATGATGGGTGGTGATCACCGAGCCGTGGAACACCGCCTGATACAGCGGCAGGCGCATCGTCGGGTCAAAGTAGACCGTGCGAAACGGCTCCTTCAACGGTACGGATTTAAAGAACACTGCCGGCTGCTCCGGCGGGTACCAGGCCCCGACGTAATGGGGCGACTGCTTGTCCTGGGTCATCTCCCTATCACCCCAGCCCAGCACCGGCGTTTGCATGCCGTGGGCAAACAGGATGCCTTGGGCGGTGATCGCGTTGCCGTCCTCGGAACCTGTCGGCAACTTGAGCGCGGTATTGATCCAGCGGGCTGCGTCGATATTGCCTTCGGCGTTTTGTGCCTGGGTCATGCTCGCGCCCGTGCGGTAGCTGTCGAACAGCATGCTGGTGGCATAGGCGTCGAGGAACCAGGCGTTGAACCCGGACTTGGCCTGCACCGCCTTGATCCGCGCCTCCAGCAATGGGCGCACGCAGCGCGGGTCGGTGTAGTGGCCGGACTTTTGGAAGCCGGTCTTCAACTGGCCGCCCTTCAACACGATCGCGCACTCGCCGTAGGCCTTGCTGCCCAGGTGCGCGGTGATCCAGTCGGGGTTTTCAGTGGCAGACAGTGCCGTTTCATAAGAGTCGTAGGGCGCCATCAAGTAACCGGCGTCGACCCCGGCCTTCACTGCTTCAGGATGCCAGAGCCCACCTTCCCAGCCTTCGCCCTGGGTCACCAAGAGGCGTTTGAAGCCCGCGCCTTTCAATGCATTGGTGACCGACAAGGTGTTGCCCCAGGTCTCGGGCGTTGTGCTCAAGGCACCGGCAAAGGCCACGGCCAATTCGCGGCGCAGCGCGCCATAGCCGCCAGCGAGTTGGGTCATGTCCGGCTCGGTGGAGGGCTGCCAGCCCTGCCGGGCTTTTTTGTTGATCGCCGCGTTCAGGCCGCGCAGCAGGACAGCCTGCTCATACGGTTGCTTGACCTGTCGAACCTGCGCAGCCTCTTTGTCCAGCAAACCATTCAACTCCGCCGCCAAGCCTTTGCCGCTGCGCAGCAGTTTGAGCAACTGCGGCCAATCACGCACATCACCCAGGCTCAGCAGGTCATTGCCCCACAGGTAGATATGGCTGGCGCCCAGCAGCTTTTCCGCTTCCGGGGTTTGCCGCAACTTGTCTGCCAACGGTTCAAAAAGCCCCTGCTCCACCAGCCATTGGTGATAACGCTTGGCGCCGGCCAGCGGGTCGCTTTCGCCCAGGTGCAACAGCACGGTCATCGGCGCGGCGGGGTCCAGCGTGGTGAATTCATGGAAGGCGGACATCGCCAGCCCTTTACCGTCGGCCTGCCAGTGCAAACGGTTGTTGTAAGGATTGGTCATCAGCCAGTTGAGGGTGAACGCGCCGTGGTCCACGCCCCACAGCGGCAAACTGAGGTCCTGGGTGGTGTTGACGTCGCCCTGCTCCAGCAGGAAGTCCTTCCATACCGCATTGCCCGCCGGCACATAATGCCCTTCGGCCAGGGGCCAGATCAGGCCCTTGCCCATGGCGCTGGCGGGTTGGCGCAGGATCGCCAACTCACCGGCATCACGGGCGGTGATCGTCAGGGCAAGATCCCGTTGATCGAGGGTGGCGCTCAGTCGATAAGCGCCCTCATCCCATTGCCAACTGGCCTGGCTGGCGCTTTGGGAGAGCTGGTTGACCCGGTGCGCAGGGACGCCGCTTGAAGCCTGCACGGCGGTTTTTTCGCTGGGGATAACGTGGATCGCGAGGGTCGCCGGGTCGAGCTCAACGCGCCACAGGGCGTTCTCCAACACCGTGCCGGCAAGGGCCACGGGCGACAGCAACAAGGTACAAACCAGCAGGAAACAACGCATGGGGCAGGCCTTGGCAAAAGGATCAGGCCCGGAGGGTAAAACAATTGACCGGGCGCCAAGGGCAAAAAATGTTTCAGGGAACATTCCCACGTCCGTGTAGGAATGTCATCGCAGTGGCTGTCAGGCGTTTTCTTTCTTCGGCTCGCGAATCTTGTACCAGGCCACGTACAGCGCCGGCAGGAACAGCAGCGTCAGCAAGGTGGCGATGATGATCCCACCGATCATCGCGTAGGCCATCGGCCCCCAGAACACTTCCCGGGCAATGGGGATCATGCCCAGGCTGGCCGCTGCCGCCGTCAACAGGATCGGCCGACGCCGGTGTTCGGTGGCTTCCACCACCGCATCCCACGGCGTGTACCCGTCGCGCTCGTAGGCGTCGATCTGGGTCACCAGGATCACCGAGTTACGGATGATGATGCCGATCAACGCGAGGATCCCCAGGATCGCCACAAAGCCCATGGGCGTGCCCGTGGGAATCAGCGCCAACACCACGCCAATCAGCCCCAACGGTGCGACGCTGGCCACCAGGAACATCTTCTGCACGCTGTGCAGCTGGATCATCAGGAAAGTCGCCATCAAGAACAGCATCAGCGGCACCACCTTGGCGATCGGGCCCTGGGCCTTGCCGCTTTCTTCCACGGTGCCGCCAGTGGCGACCTTGTAGCCCACCGGCAACCCAGCACTGAACTTGTCGATGTCCGGCTTGAGCTGTTTCACCAGGTCGGTGGGCTGTATGTCGTCGCGCACCGCCGCCTTGATGGTGATGGTCGGTTTGCGGTCGCGACGCCACACCAACGGCTGTTCCAGCTCATAACGCACAGTGGCGAACGCCAGCAGCGGAATCGAGGTGCCGTTGGGCGTGACAATCTGCAGGTTCTGCAAGGTTTCCGGCGTACCCCGTTCGGCGTCTTCGGCGCGGCCGACCACGTTGATCAGGTAGATGTCGTCATGCACCTGGGTCACCGACGCACCGCTGACCACGCTGTTCATCAACTGCGCCACGTCTTCCGACGACAGCCCCAGTTGCCGCGCCTTGTCCTGGGCGATGTCCACCCGCAGGACTTTGCCCGGCTCGTTCCAGTCGTAGATGATCTCGCCCATGTGGGTGTTTTTATCGAGCATGGTCGCCAGTTCGATGGCGTGTTTACGCACCTGATCGATGTCCTTGCCAGACACCCGGTACTGGATCGGACGCCCCACCGGGGGCCCCATTTCCAGCGGCTGGACGAAGCTGCCGACGCCGACAAAATCTTCCCGCAGGTGTTTTTGCAGGCGCGCGATCAACGCGCCGCGCTCTTCCAGGCCCTTGCTGACGATCACCAGTTGCGCGTAGTACGGGTTCTCCAACTGCTGGTCCAGCGGCAGGTAGAAACGGATCGCGCCCTGGCCGATATAGGTGCTCCAGCGAGCAATGTCCGGGTCGTCCTTGATGATCGCCTCAAGACGGTCGACGGCCTTGCGGGTCTCGTTGATCGAGGCGTTTTGCGGCAGGTTGAGGTCGACGAGAATTTCCGGGCGGTCCGAGGACGGGAAAAACTGGTTCTGCACAAACTGCATGGAAAACACCGACGCCACAAACAACAGCACGGTGATGCCGATGGCCCACCAGCGATTGCGCATGGCCCACAGCATGCCGCCATTGAACGCCCGCCCCACACGGCCAGGCTCGGCGTTATGGGGTTTTACCTTGCTGCTGAGGATGTGCACCCCGAGCACCGGCGCGAACAACACCGCGACCACCCACGACACCAGCATCGCCACGGCAATCACCGCGAACAAGGTGAAGGTGTACTCGCCCGCCGAGCTCGCGTTAAGCCCAATCGGCACAAAACCGGCGACGGTCACCAGTGTGCCGGTCAACATCGGGAATGCCGTGGAGGTGTAGGCGAAGGTTGCCGCCTGCTCCTTGGTTTCGCCTTTTTCCAGGCGCGTGATCATCATCTCCACGGTGATCATCGCGTCGTCCACCAACAGGCCGAGGGCAATGATCAACGCGCCCAGTGACACCCGCTGCATGGTGATGCCGCTGTATTCCATGAACACGAACACCAGCGCCAGCACCAATGGAATCGAGCACGCCACCACCAACCCCGCGCGCACGCCGAGGCTGATAAAGCTCACCACCAGCACGATGATCACGGCCTCGAACAGTGCGCTGGTAAAGCCGCCGACGGCCTCTTCCACCACTTCTGCCTGATCGGAAACCTTGTGCACGCCCACACCCACCGGCAGGTCGGCGGTCAGCTCGTCCATGCGTTTGTGCAGGGCCTTGCCGAAGTCCTGGATGTTGCCGCCCTTCTGCATGGCGATGGCCAAGCCAATCGCCGGCTTGCCGTTGAAACGGAACATCGGCGTCGACGGGTCGACATAGCCACGGGTGATTTCCGCCACGTCAGCCAGCCGATAGAAACGGTCATTGAGCCGCAGATTGACGTTGGCCAGGTCCTTCTCCGAGGCGAACTGCCCGGAGGTACGCACCGAAATCCGCTCCGGCCCCGCCTCGATCACCCCGGCCGGGGTCACCGCGTTCTGCGATTGCAGGCTCTGCACCACCTGGCGCTGATCAATCCCCAGGGCCGCGAGTTTGCGGGTGGAGAAATTCAGGTAAATCACTTCGTCCTGCTGGCCGATCATCTCGACCTTGCCCAGCCCCGGCACCGAACGAATCTCGGCGCGTGCTTGCTCGACGTAGTCGCGCAACTGGCGCATCGACAGGCCATCGGCGGTGAACGCATACACCGAGCCGAACACGTCTCCGAACTCGTCGTTGAACGCCGGCCCCTGCAAGCCTTGGGGGAAGCTGCCACGGATATCGTCGATCTTCTTGCGGACCTGATACCAGATCTCCGGGATCGCCTTGGCGCTGGTGGTGTCCTTGAGGAACACAAACACCGTGGACTCACCGGGCCGGGTGTAGCTCTTCACGTAGTCGAGGGAGTCCAGCTCTTCGAGTTTTTTCTCGATGCGGTCGGTGACCTGCTTCAGGGTTTCTTCCTGGGTCGCACCGGGCCAGCGGGTCTGGATCACCATGGTCTTGATGGTGAATGAAGGGTCTTCTTCGCGGCCGAGGTTCATGTACGAAAACACGCCCATCAGCAGCGCGACGAACATCAAGTACCAGACGAAGGACTGATGCTTGAGGGCCCAGTCGGATAAGTTGAAGCTCCCTTTCATCGCGGGCTGTCCTCGTCGATTTTGACTTTTTGCCCGGGCTTCAGGCTGTTCACGCCGGCAGTCACCACGCGCTCGCCGGGTTTGACGCCAGCGTTGAGCAAGGCGCTGTCGGCGTCACGGCTGACGATGGTGACGTCACGGGGTTGTACGGTCTGGCTTTGGGTGTCGATCACCCAGATGCGGGTCTTGCCGTCGGCTTCCTGCAAGGCAGTGAGGGGCAGCTCGATGCGTGGAGCGATGGCTGAACTGAGGGTAACGCTGATAGCGGTGCCGAGGCGAAACGCGGGCGGCGTTTCGGCCAGGGTCAGGCGGGCGCGACGGGTGCGGGTGGCGCTCTGGGCCTGGGGTTCAATCTCGCGCACGGTGGCGGTGGTGCTGACGGCGGGGTCCATCTGCCCGGCGACCAGGAACACCACGTCCGGCGGCAGGCGTTCGGCGAGGCCGGCGGGCAAATCGATGACGGCTTCCTTGATGTCCGGTCGCGCCAGGGTCACCACTTGCTGCCCGGCGCTGACCACCTGGCCGGCCTCGGCATTCCAGGCGGTGACGATGCCCCCGTGGTCGGTGCGCAGTTCGGCGTAGTTGAGCTGATCCTTGGCCTGGTTGACCGAGGCCTTGGCTTGGTCGAGGGAGGCCTGGGTGGTTTTCAGGTCGGTCTGGGCCACATCCAGTTGGGCCTGGGCGCCGACGCCGCGGTTGAACAGTTCCTGCTGGCGACGGGCATTCGCCTGGGCGTTGATCCACTGCGCCTGGACCCGGGCCAAATCGCCTTGGGCAGCGCGCAACTGGTTCTGTTGATCAGTGGGGTCGAGCACGGCCAGCAAAGCGCCCTGCTCCACTTCAGCCCCCACATCCACAGCGCGCCGGGCAATGCGCCCCGGCACACGGAACCCCAGGTTGCTTTCATAACGGGCCTGGATGGTACCGGCGAAGCGGCCGAGGTTTTCCTGATCCTCGGACTTCACTTCAATCGACAGCACCGGGCGCACCGGCTCCGGCGTCGGCTCTTCCTTGGAACACGCCATCAACAGCAGGCTGGCGGCGAGCACACACGTCAGCCGCTTCATGGCTGCACTCCTTGGGCCTGGGCCTGATCCGGCGGCTGGGCGATTTCCACGATCATGCCGGGGTGCAGCAATTGCCCGCCGGCCACCACGACTTTTTCGCCGCCCTTGAGGCCGTCGCTGATGATGACCTTGCCGGTCAGATAGCGCGCGACCGTGACCTTGTGCAGTTGCGCCTTGCCATCAGCGTCCACCAACCATACCGCTGGTTCGCTGATGTCTTTGGTCAATGCGGCCCACGGCAATTCAATGCTGGCCTTGGCCGGCCCGTTGGCGGTGGCGCTGACCACCGAGCCCAGTTGCATGCCCTGGGGCAGTGCGTCGAGGGCGATTTTGACTTGCACCGTGCCGGTATTGGCGGCCACGGCCGGGGTTACTTCGCGAACCTTGCCCACGGCGGTGATCTGCGGATTGTCCAGCAGGCTGACGGTGATCGGTTTATCAGGTGGTGGCTCCACCAGCAGTGACTCATAGACGTTGAACACCGCGTCGCGCTCGCCATTCCGGGCCAGGCTGAAGATCGGTACGGTGGCCTGTACTACCTGGCCGACCTCGGCCTGGCGCGCGGTGATGATGCCCGGCGCGTCGGCGATCAGCGAGGTGTAGCCCAACTGCTCACGGGCATTGGCCAACTGCGCCTGGGCGGCAGTCAGCGCGCTTTGACTGCTGCGCAGCGCGGCCTGGGCGGAGTCGTATTCGCTGCGGCTGGTGTAGCCCTTGGGCAGGAGTTTTTCCTGGCGCACAAACGCGGCGGCAGTCTGTTTGACCCGCGCCTGTTCGGCGACCACCTGGGCCTGGGCGGAGTCGAGGTTGGTCTGCAAATCTTTCGGGTCGAGCTTGGCCAGCACTTGCTTGGCGCTGACGCGGTCACCGACATCCACCATACGCTGGATGATTTTGCCGCCGACGCGGAACGACAGATCGGTCTGCACCCGGGCCTGGATATCGCCGGTCAAGGTCACGGCGGCGGCAAAGTCGGTGGACTTCACGGTCTGCACAAACACTCGGGAATGTTCCTTGGGTTCGGCTTTTTCCTGGCCGCAACCGCTCAACAGCGCCAGAAGGCCAAGGCCGAGGATAATAAATGTGGAGTTGGGACCGCCCATGCAGGCTCCTTTTGCGTGATGCCGCCGTGCCAGTGTCTATGCGACTGTGAGCTTAGAACAGGGTTCCTTATCTGCATGGAGAATCCCATACTCCAATGGTTCCCAAACCGATAATTTTTCTCATGCTCAAAACCCTCGCGGTGGCCAATTACCGCTCGATCAACAAATTGGTGGTGCCGCTGGATCGGCTGAACCTGATCACCGGCCCCAATGGCAGCGGCAAGTCCAACCTGTACCGCGCCCTGCGGCTGCTGGCGGAGACGGCCCAAGGCGGTGTGATCAACGCACTGGCCCGCGAGGGTGGGCTGGATTCGACCTTCTGGGCCGGGCCGGAAAACATCAGCCGGCGCATGCTCAGTGGTGAAGTCGCGGTGGAACCCATCGTGCGCCAGGGCGCCAAGCGTTTGCGCCTGGGGTTCGCCGGGGAGGATTTCAGCTATGCGATTTCCCTGGGGTTGCCGGAGCCGGGCGAGTCCTATTTTTCCCTCGATCCGGAGATCAAGAAAGAATGCATCTGGGCCGGCCATGTGTACCGCCCAGCGAGCCTGCTGGTACAGCGCTCCGGCCCGATGGTGCGCGCTCGCGAAGGCCGGGCCTGGGATGTACTGGCCCAGCACACGCCGAACTACCACAGCCTGTTCGATCAGGTCGGCAGCCTGCGGGGTTCGCCGGAAGTGTTGCTGCTGCGTGAAAGCATTCGTGGCTGGCGCTTTTATGATCACTTTCGTAGCGATGTCGATGCACCAGTGCGCCAGCCGCAACTGGGTACACGCACGCCGGTGTTGCATCACGATGGTCGGGATCTGGCGGCGGCGTTGCAGACCATTCGCGAGATTGGCGATCCGGACGCCTTGCAGCGTGCAATCAGCGACGCGTTTCCCGGCGCGCGGTTGAATATCGAGCCGTTGCAGGGCGGCCGTTTTGCCATTGAGTTTTATCAGGAAGGGTTGCTGCGGCCGTTGTCGGCAGCGGAGCTGTCGGACGGGACCTTGCGCTATTTGCTGCTGGTGGCGGCGCTGTTGACGCCAAGGCCACCGACGATGATGGTGTTGAACGAGCCGGAAACCAGTTTGCACCCGGACCTGTTGCCGGCATTGGCGCGGCTGATCATCCAGGTGTCGCAGCAGTGCCAGGTGTGGGTGGTGTCCCATGCCAGCCGCTTGATTGCGGCGTTGCAGCAGGATGAAGGGTGTAATTCGATCGTGCTGGAAAAGGTGATGGGACAGACGCAGGTGGTGGGGCAGCGGGTGCTGGATGAGCCGGCGTGGCATTGGCCCAGCTGATGATCGTTCCCACGCTCTGCGTGGGAATGCATAACGGGACGCTCCGCGTCCCAACAGCAGACGCGCAGCGTACAAGGCGGCATTCCCACGCGGAGCGTGGGAACGATCACTGACGGGTCAACCCTGCCACTTCCCGCCTTCAACAATCACACTCTCAGGCTTGGTGTCATCGCTCAGTTCCTTGCGAACATACTGGTCATACAGTTTGAGCAGATATTTCTCCTCGCCCAGCCTGGCCAGCTCGGCATTCACCCAATCCCGCAGTTCGATGTTGCCCTTCTTCACCGCCGGCGCAATCGGCGCTTCATCCCCCAGTTTCTGCTCCAGCACACGGTAGCCCGGGTTCTGCTTGGCCCAGCTGAACAACACCAGGTTGTCCTGGGCATACGCATCACCACGGCCCGCCGACAACGCTTGCAGCGACTCGGAGTTTTTCTCGAACTTCAGCAGTTTCCAGTCCGGGTGGTTCTTGGTCAGCCAGATATCTGCGGTTGTGCCGGTGGTGACGATGGTGGTGCGGGTCGCCAGGTCGTCCAGGCTTTTCACCGAGCTGTCCTGCGGCACCAGGGCCTGCACCGCGACTTTCAGGTTTGGGTTGGTGAAGTCCACCGCTTCCTTGCGCTCCGGCGTCACCGTCATGTTGGCGAGGATCAGGTCGACCTTGTCACTTTGCAGGAACGGAATGCGGCTCGCCGGCTCTACGGCGACGAATTCAACCTTGTTCTCGTCGCCCAGCAGGTCCTTGGCGAAACGGCGGCCGATGTCGGTATCGAAGCCGACATAACGGCCGGACTCATCCACGAAACCAAACGGCGGCTTGTCGGTGAATACGCCGACGATCAGCTTGTCCCGTGCCTTGATCTTGTCGATGTAGCTCACCGCAGCCGGGGCCGGGGTGGCCGCAGCGGCCGTCTTGGCGGGCTCTTCGGATTTGTTGCAGCCGGCCAGCAAAGCGAGGCCGAACAGGGGGAATAACAACTTGGCAGTTTTCATGACAGCTCCAGTTCCTTGGTTCTTTTGGGCAGTGTTGAAACAAAGGAGAACTTCTCCAGGAACTGCTGCGCGCGTGCGGTTTGCGGGTTCGTAAAGAATGCCTCGGGGGTGTTTTGTTCGAGGATGCGGCCGGCCTCCATGAACACCACGCGGTCGGCGACGGCGCGGGCGAAGGCCATTTCATGGGTGACGATCAGCAGGGTCATGCCGTCCCGGGCCAGGCCCTGGATCACTTCCAGTACTTCCTTGACCATTTCCGGATCGAGGGCAGCGGTGACTTCGTCAAACAGCATGACCTGCGGGTTCATGCACAACGAGCGGACGATGGCGATGCGTTGTTGCTGGCCGCCCGAAAGCTGGCGCGGGTAAGCGTCGCGCTTGTCCGACAGGCCCACCCGTTCCAGCAGTTTTTCAGCCTGGGCCCGGGCTTCACGGGGCTCGCGTTTTTGCACTTTCAGCGGGCCGAGCAAAATGTTGTCGAGCACGCTCATGTGCGGGAACAGGTGATAACTCTGGAACACCATGCCCACGTCCTGGCGCACCTGGCGCCAGTCGGTGGCCTTGTCCAGCAGCTCCTTGCCGGCAAAACGCAGGCTGCCACTGTGGGCCACTTCCAGCCCATTGAGGCACCGCAGCAAAGTACTTTTGCCGCAGCCGCTGGGGCCGAGGATCACCACCACTTCGCCGCTTTGCACACTCAGGTCGATGCCCTTGAGCACCTGCTGGTCGCCGAAGTATTTATTGAAACCCTGGAACTCGATCAATGCGCTCATGCTTGGGCCCAGCGCCGTTCCAGCACCTTGGAGGCGGCCGACAACGGGTAGCAGATAAAGAAGAAAAACAGGAACAGCGCGCCGTAGATCAACACCGACTCGTAGGTGCGCTCGATGATTTGCTGGCCGACCTTGATCACGTCCACCACACCGATCAGCACCGCCAGGGAACTGGTCTTGATGAGGCGGGTGTAGACGTTGATGGTCGGCGGGGTCATGCGTTTCAGGGCCTGGGGCAGCAACACGTAGCCGTACAGTTGCGGGTCCGACAGGCCAATCGACAGGCCGGCTTCACGCTGGCCACGGGGCAACGAATGCAAGGCACCGCGCACCACTTCACCGACTTCACTGGCGCCCCACAGCGACAACACCAACACCGCGCACCAGAAGCTCGGAATGCTCAGGCCAAAGAAAATCGGCAGGCCGAAGAACAGCAAATACAGCCACACCAGCACCGGGATCGCGCGGAACAGCTCCAGGTAAATCCGCAGCACCAGGTTGATCGCTTTTGAATTCAGTGTGCGCAGCACGCCATACAACACGCCGCCGACGGTACTGAAGGCAATGCTCAGGAATGAGATCGACAGGGTTTGCGCAGCGCCCTTGCCCAGTTGCGGCAACGACACCCAAAGTAATTCAAGACCCGAACTGGCCATGCTGGAGCCTCCTTTCAAGGCGGCTGAGCAGCAGCGACAGCGGCAGGAACAACAGCACGCAGATCAGCGTCAGCACGGCGAGCATTTCGTAGGTTTTGTAATAGAGGGCGATGTAGCTTTTGGTGGTGTAGAGAATTTCCGGCACCGCCACCGCCGACACGATGGTGGTTTCCTTGAGCAGGAAAATAAAATTCGCAAACAGCGCCGGCAGGCTGAGGATCCCGGCCTGGGGCAGGATCACATGGCGCAGCAGTTGCCAGTGGGACAGGCCGATGGACTTGCCCGATTCGATCTGTGCCAGCGGCACCGCCTCGACCCCGGCGCGCAGCACTTCCGTGAGGTAGGCGCCGCCGAGAAAGGTCATGGTGATGATCGCCGCCCAGAATCCGGAGATGTTCAAGCCCAGGGCCGGCAACGCGAAGTAGACGAAAAACAGTTGGATCAGCAGCGGTGTGTTGCGCGCCAGTTCGACGTACAGCGCCACCAGGCGCCACACGTAGGGCGTGCGAAATACCAGCAGCGCAGCGTTGATCAGGGCCACCACTAACGAGGTGCCGATAGCGATCAGGCCGACTTGCAAGGTCACGCCCACAGCCTTGAGAAACGCCGGCAGTGTGCTGAGGATAAATGCGTAATCGAAGGTCATCTGAAATCCCTGACGCCACAGGGGTAATGCGGCGTTGGTGCGGTCCGGTTCAGCGTGGGTAACGCTGAGTAGCGCCGACTTTAAAGGTATAAAAAGCAAAATTTAAATACCGAAATAGCATATTGATATCACCCAAATAGATAACCGGCGGATTCGCGGTACCGGCGGATGACAGCTACTGTTCCGGGGGAAGTAGGAAAGGTCTTTTTATCGGTGCTGCACTTCAGGGATAGGCAGCGCGTGGCCAGACTGGCGGCCAACCAACACACGAGGGAATGAGCGATGAAGGAGGCAAAACCGATTGATCCGCAGGAACTGGTGAAGTGGCTGGTGGCGCTGCGCAGGGCCATTAACAGCCGAAATATCTGAGCTGACGCATTACCCAATGTGGGAGCGGGCTTGCTCGCGAATGCGGTGTATCAGTCAGCAGATGTGTTGGCTGACCCACCGCATTCGCGAGCAAGCCCGCTCCCACATTTCGATTGTATTCCAACGATAAAAAACGCCGACGCTGTAGAAGCCGTCGGCGTTTAAACCTTGAAGGAGGTTTTGGGGCTCGATCAGAACGCCGGCACGACCGCGCCGTTGTATTTCTTCTCGATGAAAGCTTTCACTTCCGGGCTGGTCAGGGCTTTGGCCAGCTTCTGGATCGCGTCGCTGTCCTTGTTGTCCGGGCGGGCAACCAGGAAGTTCACGTACGGCGACTTGGCGTCTTCAATGATCAGTGCGTCCTTGGCCGGGTTCAGGCCGGCTTCCAGGGCGTAGTTGGTGTTGATCAGGTCCAGGTCAACCTGGTCCAGCACCCGTGGCAGCAGGGCCGATTCCAGCTCTTTGAACTTCAGGTGTTTCGGGTTGCTGGCGATGTCTTTCGGCGTGGCCAGGGCGTTGGTTGGATCTTTCAGGGTGATCACGCCAGCCTTTTGCAGCAGCAGCAGGGCACGGCCGGAGTTGCTGCCTTCGTTCGGGATGGCCACGGTGGCGCCATCTTTCAGCTCAGAGATGTTTTTGATCTTTTTCGAGTAACCACCGAAGGGTTCAACGTGCACACCGACCACGGTCACCAGGTTGGTGCCTTTACCCTTGTTGAAGTTTTCCAGGTACGGCAGGGTCTGGAAGTAGTTGGCGTCCAGACGCTTCTCGGCCACCTGTACGTTCGGCTGTACGTAGTCGGTGAAGACTTTGATTTCCAGGTCCACGCCTTCTTTGGCCAGGGTCGGCTTGACCAGCTCAAGGATCTCGGCGTGCGGGATCGGGGTAGCGGCTACCACCAGTTTCTCGTTGGCCTGGGCGAAGCTTGCAGTCAGGGCAGCCGCCAGTGCGGTAAACAACAGAACCTTTTTCATGCAGTGTCCTTATCGAAAATCCGGGTCGTCTGGGACGGCCGCTTTTAGTTGAGTGCCAGCGAAGTGCTATCGCGGCGTGAAGCGGACAATACCGAGGTTTTTTATTCCAGAACAATACTTTTTATTCACTTTGATATTCCATTTTGCTCATACAGACGCCAACCCTTTCAGTAGACGCTTCAACGCATCACGTTCAGCGTCGGTACCGCTGCTGAGAATCTGCCGCGCCTGGTGCTCGATCTGCGCCACCGAAGGCAGCGGCAGGTTCAAATGCTCCGGCAAAATCTCGTCGCCACTGCTGACCAGCAGGGCAAAGTGAATCACGTTCTCCAACTCCCGCGTGTTGCCCGGCCAGCTGTGATGCTCAAGCACGCGCTGGGCTTCGTCGCTGATCAGTGGCACCGGCAGGTCGAGGCGCTGGCTGTAGATGCCGAGGAAATATTCGGCCAGTGACAGGATGTCCCCCACCCGCTCCCGCAGTGCCGGCAACTCCAACTGGCCTTCGCTGAGGTAATGGAACAAGCGCTCGTGAAACTTGCCGGCCGCCACGGCCTGGGCGAGGTCAATGCTGGTGGCCGCCACCAGACGCACATCCACCGGACTTGGCTGATGAGCGCCGACGCGGATCACTTCGTGGTTTTCCAGCGCCGCCAGCAGCTTGACCTGGATCGGCAACGGCAGGTCGCCGATCTCATCCAGGTACAAGGTCCCGCCGTTGGCCGAGCCAAACCAGCCGGCGCGGCTGCTGACCGCGCCGCTGTGGCTGCCTGCGGCATAGCCGAACAATTCGGCGTCGGCATAAGTCGGGCTGATGGCGCCGCAATTGACCGAGACAAACAGGCCGGTGCGGTCACTGCCCCGGTGGATATGCCGGGCGAGCAATTCCTTGCCGCTGCCGGTTTCCCCCCGAATCAACACAGGCAAGGCACGGGGGGCGAGGTTTTCGAGGTCTTCGCGCAGTTGCCGCGAACGCGGGTCGACAAACACCAGCGCCTTGGCACGAATGCTCAGGGGGCTTTTTTCGGCGTCGGGGAAAGTCAGCAGGGGCTGACCGAAGGTTTCATGCAGGCTCATGGCAGACTCCCGCCCCATCCACGAAGGGGAAGGGGCGTTTAAAAAATTTTATGCACGGCGCCGGGAATGATGTTCCAGGCGATTTTGCAGGCGATAGAGGTAGGCGAAACCCTGTTCCCAGCGTTGATGGCCGGACTTCACATTGATATGCCCGGCCCCCGCGAGAATCCCCGCTTCGGCGCCCCAGTTACGCGCCAGTTCCAGGGCTCGGGTGGCGCTGACGGCGCTGTCGTTATCGGAGCTGACAACCTGGCTTGGGAACGGCAGCAGATGGTTGGGGATTGGCGCGAAGTTACGCAGGGCGGGAGCGCAGGCAGGGCGTTCGACATCGGCCGGGGCCACCAGCAAGGCGCCTCGTACCTGACGCAGGAACTGCACGGGTGCGGTGGCGGCCCAATGGGCGACGGTGATGCAGCCCAGGCTGTGGGCAATCAAAATCACCGGGGTGCTGTCGGCGGCGATGGCTTCGGCCAGTGCGGCCACCCAGTCTTCGCGGCGCGGGGTGAGCCAGTCGGCTTGCTCCACGCGTGCGCTGTTGGGCAGGCTGTTCTGCCAATGACTTTGCCAATGATCTTCTGGCGATCCTTGCCAGCCCGGCACGATCAGATAACGAATCGACTCGCTGTGCATGGGTGTGCCCTCCTGCAGCGTTTAACGTTGTGGGTCAGTATAGGCACCGGGTATATATTCGTTAAGGAATAAGAAGCTATTTATTAATAACCAAAATGTTTGTTTGAGGGTGTGGGGGGGGGTTAGGGGGTTGGGGTACATATCCGTTATTTAGGTAACGGCGGCTTATGGTTCC